>JALSTC010000650.1 GCA_026983935.1 Ardenticatenia bacterium | reverse complement strand
CGTCGTATCAGGGCGGATCGGCTCGTCGGTTTCCACACGGGTGATTTTGCCCTTGCGCCCTGTGATCTCGACCGGTGCAATTTCGGCCTGGAACTTACCCGCTTTTGTGGCGGCGGCGGCCTTCATGTGGCTGTGGTAGGCAAAGTCGTCCAGCTCTTCCCGCGTAAGCTCGAACTGCCGGGCGATGAATTCGGCGGCATTGCCCATCCCCCAGTCAGCCAGGCGGCAGTAGAGGCCATCATGGTAGAGCGCATCCTCGAGCTTGACGGCCCCGTATTTGCGCCCCTTGCGTCCGCTTGTATCCAGGTAGGGCGCATTGCTCATGCTTTCCGTCCCGCCGGCGATGAACAGGTCGCCATCTTCAGCTTTGATCAGTCCCGCAGCCAGCATGACAGCCTTCAGGCTGCTGCCACAGACCTTATTGATCGCCAGCCCCGGCGTCCGATCGGGCATACCGGCGCCCAGCGCGATCTGGCGGGGAACGGCCTGTCCGCTCCCGGCAGGGACCACCTGTCCGACGATCACCTCATCCACGTCTTCCTGGTTGATCGGGACACGATCCAGCGTGGCCCGCAGCGCGTGGATGCCCAGTTCCACCGCGCTCAACGGAGACAGCGCCCCCAGGAATCGCCCATGTGGCGTGCGTGCGCCGCCCAGAATGACCGCTTCACGATTGTGTTTATCATTGGTTCTTGTGTTCATCTGCAGTCCTTGTAGCTAGTCAGACCTTACTCTTGGGCCAGGCGTCGCGTAGTTGGTGGTAGGTGTCGGTCAGCAGATCGGGGATGATTCGTGTCTGTCCGATCACGGTCATGTAGTTAGTGTCGCCCGGCCAGCGGGGCACGATGTGCATATGCAAATGCTCGGCAATCCCGGCCCCGGCGGAACTGCCGAGATTGATCCCCATGTTGAATCCTTCGGGATGGTAGACCGTCTGCAGGGCAGCGACGGCCTGCTGTGCGGTGACCATCAGATCGGCCAGCGTCTCCTGTGGGACGTCGCCGATCTCGGCCACGTGTTGGTAGGGCACGACGAGCATATGTCCTGTATTGTAGGGGTACAGGTTAAGGGTCACGTAAACGTACGTAGAGCGGAAAACCACGAACTCTTTTTCGTCGTCGGCATCCACTTTGTCGCAGAAGACACAGTGATCCGGCTTGCGGGTTTCCCCGCGCAGGTAAGGCATTCGCCAGGGTGTCCACAGGTAGTCCATGAGGGGGCATCCGCAGAATTGAATGACGATTCGAATATATTTTGATTGTACTCGACCTTTGCCGGCAGGGGAAGTCATCCACGGGAAGTTGCCGGGACATCTCGCCGGGCGCTACAATCGCGGCGCTGCAAATCAGTAAAGGATTGTATAGAGTCATAGTGATGGAAGATTACCCTGCCTGGCTGTCCGTTCTGGGTGATCGCCCGGTGCGTTTTTTCACCCGGATCGACAGCACCAATGACGAGGCTGCCGCCTGGGCGCTGGCCGGTGCACCTGAGGGAGCCGTCGTGCTGGCGGAAGAGCAGACCGCCGGACGCGGTCGGCTGGGGCGGCCATGGGTGGCCGCGCCGGGGTCGTCGCTGCTGATGTCGGTGATTCTGCGCCCCGCAGTTCCGCCGGACATGCTGCCGCGTGTCACGCTGATGGGGGCGGTGGCACTGGCGGATGTGCTGGCCGAAATCGGACTTGTGCCGCGCATCAAGTGGCCCAATGATGTGCTGCTGCAGGGGCGCAAAGTAGCGGGCATTCTGGCGGAAGCCGTCTGGCATGGCGAGGCATTGCGTGCGGTTGTGCTGGGCATCGGCCTCAATGTTTACCGTCAGGCGCTGCCGAAAGAAGATGCGGTATCATTTGGCGCGACGACGGTCGAGATGGTGCTGGGCCATTCCCCCGATCGCAGG
>JALSTC010000649.1 GCA_026983935.1 Ardenticatenia bacterium | reverse complement strand
TGATCAATGTGCGTCAGTGGGTTGATGAAGTTGTGGCTCTGGAGCGTGAGATGCTGGCATCCGATGACTTTGATGCCGTCAGCGCTCAGGCTGTGGCATCCACCCAGTTAGCAGCGGCCGTACTCGATGGCGTAGACCTTAATGGCAATGGACAGGTCGAACCCTTTGAAGGCGAGTGTGGACTGCGGCAGATTGCCGATTACGGCCTTGCCGTGGAAAACATGACAATTGTCGCCGGGCCGCCGCCCTTCTGATATGGAGTCGCGGCAACTGCATTCTGGCGATCCAGGCTGTGTTATAATGCCAACAACGGTAACGATGGACTCTCGCAGCAGGTCGCGGCTGGCGAGCTTGCTCTGTGACCCTACAAGGATATTGAGATTGTGAGTACACGCAGGCAGAGGCGACGGGATAGGCTTGAAGCCGCCGTTGGCGTGATGTTGATCACGGCGGCGCTGGCGTTTGGCGCTTTGTTTCTGCTGAGCAGGACGACGGATGTGTTTGAGGCCGTGCCGACGGCCACCCCAACGGTTGTTGTGACGCCAACGGTGAATCCTGAGACTCGCCCTCTGCCGCTGGATGAATTGTTGTTCACGCCCGATGTATCTTATGGCGATACTTTGCAGGTTGAGATTTACACTGAGCCGGGGACTCGCTGTCGGATCATGGCAACGGTTTTTTCTCTCCGCTACGGCAATTATGAGAATCGGGTGCTGACAGATAGCATTACTGATTCCTCAGGTATTTGCCAGGCTTCGCTGCCAATTGATGAGGACATTGCAGAAGGCGAGCAGAGCCTTCATATCACCCTTCGAAATGGTGGGCGCTCCAATCAGGCAAACTGGCCTTTCACGGTTTCCGCTGCTCCTTGATGACTGTGTATCTGCTTCATGAATCAGATAGATATCAGGTGGCTGGCCGTAACACCTGGTGGAGAAATAGTTCGGGCATTGAAAGAAAGCGATGACGAGCACAAATGAGACAGGACACAACCGCCCTGGCCGATGTGCGTGCTGTGGCACTGGACATGGATGGCGTACTCTGGCGGGGGAGTGAACTGCTGCCGGGCGTTCATGCTTTTTTTGACTTCCTGCAGGGGAGCCGAGTCCCGTTTGTACTGGTGACCAATAACAGCACGCGAACGGTTGATATGTACGTGGAGAAGCTTGCCCGGCTTGGGCTTGACGTGTCTGGGGAGCAGATCATTACTTCTGCTGTAGCGACGGCGGCCTATTTACGTGCGAACTATTCCACTGGTACACGGGTACACGTTGTTGGAGAATCCGGCCTGCATGAGATTGTGGCTGAGGCCGGTTTCCCGCCGGTAATGCGCAATGCCGATGTGGTGGTCGTGGGCATGGATCGCGACCTGACTTATGCCAAACTGCGTCATGCCACGTTGTTCATCCGGGGTGGGGCGCATTTCATCGGCACGAATGGCGACCGGACTTTCCCCACGCCGGAAGGGCTGGCCCCCGGCGCGGGCACCATTCTGGCAGCTTTACAGGCCAGCACCGATCAGCAGCCGCTGGTGATCGGCAAACCTGAGCCGGTCATGTTCGAGATGGCGCTGGCACGGTTGGGAACCTCGGCGGCAGATACGTTGATGGTTGGCGATCGGCTGGAAACCGATATACTCGGCGCACAGCGAGCCGGTTTGCGAACGGCGCTGGTATTAACCGGGGTCACATCGCCTGAAACCCTTGCCTCCGGCGACGTTCAGCCAGACTGGGTGTTTGATCATCTGGATGCACTGCGTGCTGTATGGGAATCAATTGTTCGTATAAGGGGGAGGTAAGTAAGGAAATGGCAACATTGTCTGACCAGTAACAGAAGTCAGGCAGAAAGGGTTTACTGTGAGGGCAAAGGGTAATCTGGTTGGTGTAATTGTTGGGCT
>JALSTC010000648.1 GCA_026983935.1 Ardenticatenia bacterium | reverse complement strand
CGACGTCAAACAGCCGCGCATGGCCAACTTCCTGCCCGCCCTGGTCATCGCGCCGCTGCTTGTCGCCCTTGGTGAGGCATTGGGGATTCCGATATATCCGCTTTAATCATCAGGCCAAATGGGACGCCGCCGCCCATGGGGTCGCATCGTCCTTCGTACCTGGTAATAGCGAGAGAGAAAAGACATATGCGAGGAAAATACCAACTCTGGCTTCCTGGACTGCTGGCGCTGCTGGTGATCGGACTGCTCGCCGCAGACCGCCCCGTTCGGGCACAGGAGGGTGTTTGCGATAACGCACCGGAACCGCGCCTGACCATCGGCGGCTGGGCTGTGGTGACCGATGCCGTCAGCGGGACGGCGGCGGGCGGGCTGCGCCTGCGGGAAGCGCCGCGCATCAACGCGGCGGAGGTGGCCCTGCTCTCCGCCGGGACGGGCGTCCGCGTGCTGGAAGGCCCGGCCTGCAATGACGGTTTCCGCTGGTGGCATCTGGGCGTGCTGGAGAGCGGCGCGGACGGCTGGTCTGCCGAGGGGCTGGCGGGCGTCTACTATCTTGCGCCGACCGCTGCCCCACCGCCGACTCAGGCGTCTTTCCCGCCGACCAATACGCCATCTGCTCCTGCTGCTGTGACGACCAGCACCCCGCCGCTGGCAGCGGGCAACCCCACCGGGGCCGAGTGCCCGGACGACCCCGCCGCAAGCTATCTGCGCGTTGGTGTGACGGCGCAGGTGCTGGATCAGGCGCACCCCGTCCGGCTGCGCCCGGAACCGGCGGTGGACAGCATTTTTACCGGGATGATCTACCGCGATACGCCGCTGACGGTGACCGACGGCCCGGTCTGCGCGGACGGCCTCCGCTGGTGGCAGGTGCAGGGCGGCGGCCTCATCGGCTGGACGGTGGAAGCGGCCAACGGGCGCTATCTGCTGGCCGACCCGAACAATCCCCCGCCTGCCGTGATCTTCTCCGGCAGGCTGAGCGAAGTCCCGCCCCGGCCCACTCTGCCCCCGCCGGGTGTGACCCTCGTGCCCACGCCGCGCCCACTGACTCCGCCGGGTGTGTTCAAGCGAGCCGTGTTTACCCCGGACGGAGCGCTGCTGGCCGTTGGCGCGGGAGACGGCGTACACCTCTATGACGCAGCAGCGTATACCCCGCAGGGGACGCTTGCCGTCGGGCCGGTGTTCGACTTCGTGACGATCAACGGCAGCCTGTATGCCGTCACCTGGGATCAGGCGGGCATCAGCGTGATCGGCGTTCCCGGCGGCGCGATCTACACGCTGCTGACCGGCGGCCCCTACGATCCAGCCTGGGCCGCTGCCGCGCCGGATGGGGCCTGGCTGATCCTGGGGCCGACTTCCGACGGCAGCACAGCCACACTCTGGGACCTGAACACCGCCCGCCCGCCGGACTTCCCGCCCTTCTGGTGGCCGGGGTGGGGCGTGGTCAGCGCCGCCTTCAGCCCGGATAACCGCTATGTGCTGATCAACGACGTGGTCTCCCTGCGAAGCTGCCAGACCGACGGCACAGGCTGCCTGTTCGATCTGGTGCGCAGCGACTTTCTGGCGGCGGGCATCTTCGGGGATGTGGGCTGGTCTGGCGACGGGACGATGATGATCGGCTTCAGTGACCGCTTCTGGCTGTGGGATGGCAATGCGCTGGGCGTGGGCTTCACGCTGCGCAGCACGCTGGAGATGCAGAATCCGCGCCGCGTGGCACTCAATGTGGACGCATCGGTGGGCGCGGTCGCCGTCCGCCGTCTGATGGAGCTGTGGAATCTGGCCGGAGGCAACTACTACGCCAACCGCGTGATCCAGCTTCCGGGTGACGTGCGCAGTCTGGCCTTCCGCCCAGACGGGGCACATCTTGTGGCAACGGCGGGCGATGCCGTTGCCGTCTACGACG
>JALSTC010000647.1 GCA_026983935.1 Ardenticatenia bacterium | reverse complement strand
CCGACGTAGTGGCAAACGTGGCGGGTGATGCCGCCGACGTGACCTCACTGATGCCGCTGTACGCCGATCCGCACGGTTTCTCCCCCACCCCGCAGGACCTGGTCACGCTGGCGGATGCCGACGTGATCTTCGTGGTGGGCGCAAACTTTGAGGAAAGCCTGATGAAGGCAATCGAAAACGCCGGGGCCGATGTGGACATCGTCACCGCTTCAAGCTGCGTGGAGATTTTCCCTTTCAGCGCCGACGGACACGATGATACCACCGCGCCTGAGGCCACCCCTGAGGTCAGCGCCGCGGAAAACGAGACCGCGGCCCGGTGCGAGGCGCATCATACCGAACTGGCGGCCCTGCAGGACGGCGAAACCACCGCATCTGAATCCGGGGGGATCGAGCCGCTGGGCATGCTCTATACCCTCTCCTGCGGCGGGCATGACACAGACAGCGCGGTGGGCGTGGGCTGCGATCCGCACGTGTGGACGGACCCGCACAACGTCATGCTGTGGACGCTGATGATCCGCGACACGCTGAGCGAACGCGACCCGGCCCATGCCGACATCTACGCGGCCAATGCCGACGCATACCTCGATGAACTTGTCGCGTTGACAGATGAAATCGTGCAGGCGGTGGATGCCATCCCGCCGGAAAGGCGCGTGCTGGTCACCAACCATCTGGCATTTGGCTATTATGCCCGTGCTTTTGGCTTCAGGCTGGTCGGCGTGATCGTGCCGGGGGGCAGTTCACTGGCGGAGCCAAGCGCCGCCGAGATCGCCGCCCTGATTGACACGATCCGGGCGCAGCACGTCCCCGCCGTTTTTGCCGAGACGACGGCCAACCCGCAGTTGGCCGAGCAGATCGCGGCGGAAACCGGCGCTGCCTTTTATTCGCTGTATACCGGCTCGCTGAGCGAACCCGACGGCCCGGCTGCGACATACCTTGATTACATGCGCTACAATACGCGGACGATCGTCGAGGCGCTGGGCGAACACGCCCAGGAATGAATTCCAGGGCTGAGCAGGCAAAGTCCAGATGAATCTGGACTCACAATCCGGCTTGAACCGGCTCTGCCCCTCCTCAGCCGGGGATTTCGATCTTCAGCAATGGCACTTGAATCCGGGGGCATTCTGCCCTTACACTGTGGATACACAAAGACGGTGTGGCATCCGCCGTGAACAGGAAAGGCCATGAATACCTCACAGACGCTCCGCCTGACAGCCGACACGCTCCCCCTGACAGAAGGGGAATACTGCCCCACCCTGATCGTGGAAAATCTCTCGGCGGGCTATCCCGGTGCACGCAACGCCATTGAAGGGGTGAGCTTTGCCGTGAGCCGCGGCGAGCGGATCGGCGTGCTGGGGCCCAATGGAGCGGGCAAAAGCACGCTGTTCAAGGCCATCGTCGGCCTGATCCCGCATCACACCGGGCGAGTTTCCATGCACGGCGAAGACTGCAAAACCAGCCACAATATGGTCGGCTACGTGCCACAGCACGAAGAAATTGACTGGAATTTCCCGGTGACGGTGCGGGACGTGGTGATGATGGGGCGTCTACGGCATATCGGCTGGTTCCGCTGGCCGCGCCGCGCCGACTGGCAGGCGGTGGATGCCGTGCTGGAGCGGGTGGGAATGCAGGATTTCCGCGACCGCCAGATCGGACAGCTCAGCGGCGGGCAGAAGCGGCGTGTTTTCATCGCCCGCGCCCTGGCGCAGGAAACCGACGTCCTGCTGCTGGATGAGCCGTTCACGGGCGTGGATGCCGCAGCCGCCCATGAAATCCTGGACATACTGGACCTGCTGCGCCGGGAAGGCGTGGCCGTCATCCTGGCCACGCACGACATGAGCATGGCCGCCACCCACTTCGACCGGCTGCTGCTGCTCAAGGGCCGGGTCATCGCCTATGGCACGCC
>JALSTC010000646.1 GCA_026983935.1 Ardenticatenia bacterium | reverse complement strand
TCAGTATCTTGAGCCTGTCCGGTCAGTTCTGGAAATGGCGCATGCATGGAGGCGCTGTTTCTCTGGCGCGGATGTTCCTGGCAGCACCAGCCGCCCCCGATCTGATCCTTGCGAGTGATATGCTTGATTTGACAACGTTCCTTGCGCTGACACGTCCCCGCACCGCACGCACACCGGCAGCTCTGTACTTCCATGAAAATCAACTGACCTATCCCATTGGCCCCCGTCAGCGGAAGGAACTTCACAACCATCTTGGCTTCATCAACTATGTGAGCGCGCTTGCCGCGGATGCAGTGTACTTTAACAGCCAGTATCACCTCGATGCTTTTCTGGGGGAACTGCCTCGCCTGCTAAAGCATTACCCGGACTATACGGAACTTGATACGATTGATGTACTGCGGGCAAAGGCCGAGGTGTTGGCGTTGGGTCTGGACTTGCGGCGGTTTGATGCCTGTCGTCCAGATGTGCCGCGGGCGGGGCCGCCGTTGATTCTGTGGAATCACCGCTGGGAATTTGACAAGAATCCGCGGCCTTTATTGAACGCCCTGTGCCGTCTGGCCGATGAAGGCTTTGATTTTGAGGTTGCATTGACCGGCGAGAACTTCCGGCAGAAGCCAGAAGAATTCGAACGAGCCAGGCAAAAGTTGGGGGCGCGAGTAATTCAGTACGGATATGTGGCGCGTTTTGAGGATTATGCACGCTTGCTGTGGCAGGCGGATGTGCAGGTCAGTACGGCGTGGCAGGATTTCTTTGGAATCAGCACTTGCGAGGCTATTTACTGCGGCTGTATGCCGTTTTTACCTCGCAGGTTGAACTATCCTGCACTGATTCCCCAGTCTTTTCACGATCAGTGCCTTTATCTGGAAGGCGAGATCTACTACCGGCTGCGGGATTACCTGCGGCATCCTGCACCTGCGCCCGCCAAACTACGTGCACATGTCAGCCAGTTCGACTGGCAGGTGCAGGCCCCGCACTATGATGATGTCTTCGCGGCGCTGGTTGAACAGGTCAATGCTCGCCGCTAGGTATCTGGTGTATTGTCTGGCGCTTCCATGCGCATCTGGTACATAACGACGTGTTCCACGATTTCCTTGCTGCGCAGGGAGATGACGTAGTCGCCGGTGGTATTACGTCCGGCTCGCGGTGCAAGGCTGATGCGCATATATTTCGATTTGCCCTTGTTGGTTACAACGACAATGTTGTCATCTCGGCGACCGACCAGGCCGGCAGCCAGCCCAAAGGCGTCTCGCGGAAGTTTCATTGTGATGACTCCGCTGCCGCCTCGGCCCTGCGTCGGATAGTCGCTGACTGGTGTGGACTTTGCGACGCCGGTATCGGTGATTACCCAGACGTACTGTTTATCGTTGGCGACTCCCGCGCCGATCACGCTGTCGCGCTGGCCAAGCAGCTTCACGCCGCGCATGCCGCCGGCTGGCAGGCCGGTAGGTCGCACGTCACTGACCTTGAAGCGAATTGCCTGTCCCTGAGCAGTCATTAGAATAACCTGATCGTCGTCGGTCACATGATACACCCAGCCAAGCCGGGCATCTTTCCCCACGTTCATCACTTTGAAAGCTTTTGCTGTCATGCCGGGCAGGTCTTCCATACGAATCCGTTTGACATTGCCGTCTGTTGCGATCAGGAAGAGGTAGCCGCTCTCCAATCGCGGGGGCAGGCTGAGTGCCGCTATGACCTTTTCCTTTTTGTCCAGAGGGGCCAGACTGCTAAAATGCGTGCCTTCCTCAAGCGAATTGGCCTGGGGAAGTTGGTGCACAGGGACGGTCGCCGCCAGGCCGCTGGCGGTGAACAGGTAGAGGGTGTGTGCTGTATTGCTGGCAAGCAGCGCACGCGGCGCTTTCTTGATATTGGTGGTAATGCGGGGCGGTGTGTCTTCATAGGTCCGACTCAGCAGCCCATCATCGGTCAGGGTGACCCAGGTGTCTTCATCCGGCATCAGCAGATCGCCTGCAATGGCTGCCGTGGCTCGCCCGGATACGATGACCGTGCGGCGTGGATCGGCGTATCGCTCTTTGATCGCATGCAGTTCTTCGATGACGGCTTCACGCATGAGTTTGGGGCTGCCGAGGAGCTTTTCCAGGCTTTTGATCAGGCGGATTTTCTCTTTGTACTCATCCTGAATCTTTTTGCGTTCCAGAGCAGCGAGGCGTCGCAGTTGCATGTCCAGGATCGCCTGCGCCTGGACGGCTGTCAGTTTGAAATCTTTGCGCAGGTTGTTGCGGGCAGTTTCAACAGTGCGGGAGCGACGGATGGTGCGGATCACGGCATCCAGATTATCCAGCGCGATCAACAGTCCTTCCAGGATATGCGCGCGTTCTTTGGCACGGGCGAGGTCGTACTCACTTCTCCGCCGGATAACTTCCAGCCGATGATTCAGGTAGACGTGCAGTGCCTGCTTGAGGCTCAGCATGCGCGGTTCGCCGTCCACCAGTGCCAGCATGATAATGCCAAATGTTGTCTGGAGCGGTGTGTATTTGAACAGATCGTCCAGCACCTGCGCGGGGTCAGCAGTGCGGCTCAGTTCAATGACCACGCGCAGGCCCTGCCGGTCGGATTCATCCCGTAGATCGCTCAGCCCCTCGATCTTGCCATCACGCGCCAGATCGGCTATGCGCTCGATCAGATTGACTTTGTTGACCTGATAGGGCAGTTCGCTCACGATGATCCGGCTGCGCCCGCGTCCCATTTCTTCCAGGTGGACTTTTGCGCGAACGGTGATCTTGCCACGCCCCACGGCGTAAGCGGCCTGCAGGGCATCTTCCTCATCGCTTTCCGCGCCGGTCTCTCTGTAGACAATGCCGCCAGTCGGGAAGTCCGGGCCTTTGATGAACTGCATCAAATCCGGGATGCCGATGTCATCCAGCTTGCGCCAGTTTTGCAGCATATAAACCAGGGCATCGCAGACTTCTCCGAGGTTATGGGGGGGGATGTTGGTTGACATGCCCACCGCGATGCCGGATGCGCCGTTGACGAGAAGATTAGGGATGCTCGCAGGCAGCACAATCGGTTCTCGCAGGGAACCGTCGAAGTTGTCCGCAAAGTCAACCGTGTTCTTGGCGATGTCGGTGAGCATGTCCATGCCCATCTGCGTCATGCGGGCCTCGGTATAACGCATGGCCGCCGCTCCGTCACCGTCCACGCTGCCAAAATTACCCTGGCCATCTACCAGGGGGTAGCGCATGGCAAAATCCTGCGCCATACGCACCATGGCCTCATAGACGGCGACATCACCGTGGGGATGGTACTTACCCAGCACCTCGCCGACAATACGGGCGCTTTTCTTATGTGGATTGTTAGGAGTCAGCCCCATATCGTGCATCGCATAGAGAATGCGTCGGTGAACGGGCTTCAGGCCGTCACGCGCATCAGGCAGCGCGCGCGATACGATCACGCTCATGGCGTAGTCGAGGTAAGACTCCTGCATCTCCTGTGCGATTTTTACCGGACGCACCAGGCCAATTTCCATGCCGTGGTTCCTTCCTGTTTTTCCTGAGAATTGTTGGCGCTATGATAAAGAAGGCGCGGCTTTCTGTCAAATCTAGAAACAAACGTTCTAGGCGCAGCCAAAAAGAAAAGTGCGGGCAGTATTCCTCGCCCGCACTTTTTCTGCCGTCAGTCTGACGCAGCGATGTCGCTTAGATCCCCCTCGTGCTCATCCATGTGGCCTTCGTCTTCTTCGTCAGGGGCATTCACGATGGTTTCCTGTGCCTTGGAGTCATTGGGCGCGGTCAACTCACGATCCTGGTAGTTGTGGAAGCCCGTCCCGGCTGGAATGAGCTTGCCAATGATGACATTCTCCTTCAACCCATAGAGACGGTCTTCCTTGCCCTCGATAGCGGCTCCTGCCAGTACTTTAATGGTGTGCTGGAAGCTGGAGGCGCTCAGGAAGCTGTCTGTGCTAAGCGCCGCCTTGGTGACGCCCAGCAGGACGGGAACGGCAGCGGCAGGCTCGCCGCCTTCCGCCAGGATTTTCTCGTTGACGTTCAGGAGATACAGTTTGTCAACCAGTTCCCCCGGCAGGAATTCGGTGTCGCCGCTGCGTGTGATCTGTACTTTGGAGAGCATCTTACGAATGATGATCTCAAAGTGTTTGTCCGAGATATTGACGCCCTGACTGCGGTACACTTTCTGGACTTCGCTCAGCAGATAGAGCTGAGTTGCTTCAGAGCCAAGGATGCGCAGAATGCGGTGAGGGTTCTTGGCCCCTTCGGTTAGCTGCTGACCAGCGTGTACGTGTGCCCCATCATAGATGTCCGGGAGCAGCCGCGCACTGGACGGAATTTCATACTCGCGTTCTTCGCGGCGTTCATAGCGGACGTAGAGGATGCCGTCTTCCAGATAGGCATTGCCGCCCGCCTTGGCCGTGATGACGCCCTCGCCATCTGGTTCGCGAGCGATCTCCTGCCCTTCTTTGACTTCTTCGCCGTCCTCAATCAGCAGCTCCCAGCCTTCAGGGATTTCATGCTGCTCGCTGAAGACTTCGCTGTCAATCACGGTGGCGATGCGCACACCGTCCGGGCTCTTGGAGAGACGGACGATACCATCAATGTCGGTCATGACGGCTTCGCCGCGCGGTTTCTTGCGTGCCTCGAAGAGTTCCTCTACACGCGGAAGACCGCTGGTGATGTCGCCGGATGCCTGAGCAGTACCGCCGGTGTGGAAGGTGCGCAATGTGAGCTGAGTTCCCGGCTCACCGATGGACTGTGCAGCGACGATACCAACTGCCGCACCGATCTCAACCATCTTGCCGCGTCCGAGGTCGCGGCCATAGCACAGGGCGCAGATGCCGTGAATCAGATTGCAGCTCATCGGACTGCGCACGTAGACGTCTTTGACGCCTGCCCTGACGATGGCATCGGCGAGTTCCTCGTCAATCAGTTCGTTGCGCCCGACGATTATCTCGCCTGTTTCTGGATGTGTGACTGGCCCCGCTGCACAGCGGCCCACGATGCGTTCCTGCAAGGATTGTCCGGCAACGTCGTCGTCACTGCGAATCCAGATGCCAGCTTCTGTGCCACAGTCGTGGCGGTTGACGATCACATCCTGTGCCACGTCAACAAGGCGGCGTGTCAGATAACCGGCGTCCGCTGTACGCAGTGCGGTATCGGCCAGACCCTTACGCGCCCCGTGTGATGAGATGAAGTATTCAAGCGCGGAAAGGCCCATACGGAAGTGGCTGCGGATAGGCAGGTCAATGATGCGCCCGGATGGATCGGCCATCAACCCGCGCATCCCGGCAAGCTGCGTGATTGGCCCAAAGCCGCCCTTTGTAGAGCCAGAGAGCGCCATGATGGCGATTGGCCCAAAGGGATCAAGACGCTGCTTGATTACCGCGCTGAGGTCACTCTTCGCTTTCGTCCAGCTATCAATGGTGATCTGGTAGCGCTCTTCTTCGGTGAGCAGTCCCCGGCGGAAGCTCCGTTCGGCTTCGTCTACAACGGAGCTGGCTTCGTTGAGGATTTCTTCTCGCTCTTCAGGAACGGTCAGGTCTGAGACGGCGATTGTCGTGCCGGAGACCGTGGCATAGTGGAAGCCCAGATTCTTGATGGCATCTACTACGTCGGTAGTCGTATCAGAGCCGTATTTCTGATGGAAGCGTGCCACCAGCCTTTGGAGACCCTTCTTGTTCATGGTTTCCTGCACAAACCGCATATCGTCCGGCAGGATGCGGTTGAAGATTGCCCGCCCGACCGTCGTGATCTCCGGATGCGGCTGTGGAGGCCTGTTGTCGTAGTAATTCCCCAACAGGATGGGCGTGTGCAGGTCCACGAGGCCCAGACCGTAGAGATACTCTACTTCGTCCATGTCCACGACAAGGCGGCGGTCGCCCAGGTTGGCGATGACCAGCGGCCAGTCCGGGTGTTTCTCCAGCATGAGATGCATCTCGTACCCGTTGTAGAGCATGCAGTCCACATCGCCATTGAGGGTTGCTTCAATCAACTGCTCGACGCTGCTCTGGCCTTTGACTGGCTTCCCGTCTTCGTCATAGGTATCGTCGAAGATGATGATCTCGTTGTTGTCCGCAAGGTTGCGCTGTTCCACGACGCGCTGGCCCGTTGTATGGCGTGCGACGCCAATACGCTTGCCCTCAAGCAGGCTCCAACTGCGGAACTCTTCAGCGCGATCGCGTAGGGCGACGATATCCGCGTTGGGGTCCATCGTCAGATAGTAGTTGCCCAGCACCATATCCTTGGAAGGGCCGACAATTGGCGCGCCGTCTGCTGGCTTGAGCAGATTCTGCGTGCTCAGCATCAGCTCCCTGGCTTCCTGGACGGCCTTTTGACTGAGCGGCACATGGACGGCCATCTGGTCGCCGTCGAAGTCAGCGTTGAATGCCGCGCAGACCAGCGGGTGAATCTGGATGGCTTTGCCTTCGACCAACTGCGGTTCAAAGGCTTGAATACCCAGCCGGTGTAGGGTAGGGGCGCGGTTCAGCAGGACGGGGCGTTCTTTGATGACCTCTTCCAGAACTTCCCACACCTCGGGCTTTTCTGCCTCAATGATCCGCTTGGCGCCCTTGACGTTGCTGGCGTAGTTGTATTGAACCAGCTTGCTGATCACGAAGGGGCGGAACAACTCCAGTGCCATGGTCTTGGGCAGCCCACACTGATGCAGCTTGAGCTTTGGCCCGATCACGATCACTGACCGGCCTGAATAGTCCACGCGCTTACCCAGCAGGTTACGGCGGAAGCGCCCCTTCTTGCCCTTGAGCATGTCGCTGAGGCTCTTCAGTTCTCGGCGTCCGCGGCGGCTCAGAGCCTTGCCTCGCTGGCTGTTATCAATCAGGCTGTCCACAGCTTCCTGGAGCATACGCTTTTCATTGCGCACGATCACATCCGGTGCGCCCAGTTCCAGCAGGCGCTTCAGCCGGTTGTTGCGGTTGATCACGCGGCGGTATAAGTCATTCAGGTCGCTGGTGGCAAACCGCCCACCGTCTAACTGCACCATCGGGCGCAGGTCGGGCGGAATCACGGGCAGCACACTCAGGATCATCCATTCGGGCCGATTATTGCTCTTGCGGAGGCTCTCCACCACGCGCAGCCGCTTTGTGGCTTTCTTTTTGCGCTGTTTGGACCGTGTGGTGCGCACTTCCTGCCACAGCTCTTTGGAGAGGCGATCCAGATCCATGGACTTGAGAATTTCGTAGAAGGCCTCTGCTCCCATGCTGGCCTTAAAGACCTGGCCGTATTTGCTCTTCAGTTCGCGGTATTTCGGTTCTCCCAGGAATTGAAGCTGCTGCAGGGTCTGGAGGGCGCTGCGGCTTTCCTGCGCACTTGCACGAGCCTGGCTCAACTGCGCGTTCTTCTCTTCTTGAAGAGCCTCGATTTCCTGTGCCGCAGTTTCGTTACGTTCATCAATCGCAGCTTCCAGCCGTGCGAGTTCCGCCTGCCGCTGCTCATCAATGTGCTGCTGAAGTTCGTTGAGGCGGGCGTTCACGGCATCCTGCATGCGGCTCAGGTGTTCATTGGTGATGGTTTCGCCCTTTTTGGCAATGAGCAAATCGGCAGCCTCAAAGTACAGCTTTGCGGGCGCGGGCTGGCCGATCAGCGTCTCGATGCGGTTTTGCAGGTTTTGTGCTTCCTGCATCACGTGATCGGACTGCTGGGTGAATTCATTGTTGAAGCGTGTATTGACTTCCTCAATCTGTGCCTGGAGAGCCGCGATGTCTTCGTCGCGCTCCTTCTGCAACTGCGCGATTTGCTCGTCGAACTCCTCGCCTGCGATGGCTTCCTGGCGCGCCAGTTCTTCATCAACCCGCTTAAGGGCTTTCTGTCGGGCATCTTCGTCCACCTGGGTGATGACATACTGGGCAAAATACAGCACACGATCAAGATTGCGGCGGCTGATATCCAGCAGCAGGCCCAGGTAGCTTGGCACCCGGCGCGTGTACCAGACATGCGCCACGGGGGCGGCCAGCATGATGTGGCCCATGCGTTCGCGGCGCACCGAGGCACGTGTGACTTCTACGCCGCATTTGTCACAGATGATGCCTTTGTATCGGATGTTTTTATACTTACCGCAGTAGCACTGGTAATCCTTCGTTGGCCCGAAAATGGCTTCGCAAAAAAGGCCATCCTTTTCCGGGCGTAACCGACGGTAGTTGATGGTTTCCGGTTTGGTAACTTCACCGTAAGACCACGACAGGATTTGTTCCGGTGAGGCCAGGCTAATGCGCAGCGCGCGAAAATCTTTCGCCTCCAAGGCGTTCCTCCTCTGCGCTCAACAAATAGAAATGTCTGAAGTGAGTGTGTAACTGCTGTAAACGATTGATCCGGGAAGCGAGATAGCTAACATACCAGGGAAATCAGCGAGGGCTTATGTCAAGGCAAAACAGCGCTAGGAACATAGGTTCCAGCGCCGTTATTGGTGTGTGTTAGAATCCTCAGCCCGTACGCCACAGTATCTTGTAGTATACTACAGAATGGCATGGAATCAAGAACCAATTTCATTAAAAGTTACCCTTTTCGGGCACTGTGTGCGAGGATGGCGCTTGATTCTACGGCTCAAAGTCAAAAAGCAGGAACTCCCCTGGTAAACTGGCAGCATTGAGTGCCTCTTCAGCGGCTTCCATGATTTCTTCATCGCTGTCGGCCTCGGCCTGGGCGATGATACTGGTGAGCAGCTTACGGGCCTCATCGCCCCCGATCTCTCCAAGCGCCCAGATAGCGATTTCCAGTATTTCTGTGTCTTCGGTTTCCTCGATCAGTCGTGCCAGATGCGGGACGGCTTCCTGCAGCTCAAGGTGTCCGGCGGCGCGCGCAGCCTCGTACTGCATCTCCGGCTGACCATTGTTCATTTCATAAAGGATTTCTGGCGCCCAGGCCTCATCACAGGTGCGGCCCATAGCAAAGACAGCGCTCATGCGCATTCTCAAATCGTCATGTGCGTAGAGTTCTTGAATCATCTCCGTGACGACGGAGCGCCCACAGTTTGCAATCGCTTCCAGTGACCGGCGACGCAGTTCGTTATCATC
>JALSTC010000645.1 GCA_026983935.1 Ardenticatenia bacterium | reverse complement strand
TATTAAAGGATACTATGGTGAATACGGAGTAAACAGCGCTGTGGAGTCGTTTGTTCCAGTAGTTGTCCCTGCTTACCGAAAAATCGGCGCGAAAGCCCCCAGCTTTAGCCAGTCGGCGTATTCGAATCGGCTGGAGGCGTTATCTCCTCAAAACTGTGGAGCACGCCGTTCAGCGGTTTGTTCTTCATCGCCTCCCACCCGTGATGATGGACATTCGTTAGCGTTTGCGGTGTGGCTGTCGGATACCAACGGCGATTCGATGAACTGGCAATGGACTGTTAAAATTACGGGCTGAATTCGTTAACCTTCGGCGTTATTTGCGGCATATCGCCTGTGGATTACGCCGTCACAAAGAATGTGAAGCAAACGAGAAAAGGGGACTTCCTTCATGCCTGAATCATCTGGTAATCCAGAGCATCCTGAGGATCAGGACGTGGTTGCGCTTGCCGGGGAAACCGCTCCTCTAGCCGACATATTTGACAAAGCCTACAGCTTTACCCAGGCCAAAGAAGCAATGGAATTGGGGATTTATCCCTATTTCCGCCCGCTCAGCGACACTGAAGGGGCGATTGCCTACTTTGAGGGCAAAGAAGTGGTGATGATTGGCTCCAATAACTACCTGGGGCTGACGACCGATCCCCGGCTGCGCAAAGCAGCCAAGGAAGCTGTTGATAAATATGGCACCAGTGTGACCGGCTCACGCTTCCTGAACGGTACGCTGGAACTGCATCTGGAACTTGATCGCCGTCTGGCAAAATTCGTCAATAAAGAGGCGGCACTGGTCTTCCCGACGGGCTATCAGACCAATGTTGGCACGATCACGGCGATAGTCGGCAAGGGCGACTATGTGATCATTGACAAAGAAGATCATGCCAGTATCGTGGATGGCTGCCTGATGTCGCGCGGCGAGATGAAGCGCTTTAACCACAACGATCCCGGTAGCCTGGAGCGGGCGTTAAGCAAGCTGCCCCGTGATGCGGGAAAGCTGGTCGTCGTGGACGGTGTCTACAGCATGGGCGGGGACATCGCTCCGCTGCCGGAGATCGTCGAGATCGCCAAACGTTTTGGGGCGCGGATCATGGTAGATGATGCGCACAGCATGGGTGTGCTTGGCGAGGGGCGGGGTACGGCGGCGCATTTTGGGCTGACCGACGAGGTTGACCTGATCATGGGCACGTTCAGCAAGAGCTTTGCCTCCATTGGCGGCTTCATCGCCGGAGATGAGCAGGTCGTGCATTATATCCAGCATCATGCCCGTTCACTGATCTTCAGCGCCGCGCTGCCCGCACCGAATGTGGCGGTGGTGCTGGAAGCCGTGAACATCATCGAAAATGAGCCGGAACACGTCAAGCGCCTGTGGGAAAACGCCGAATACATGCGGGCTGGTCTGAAGAAGCTGGGTTACAACACCGGCCAGAGCAATACGCCGATCATCCCCGTCATCATCGGCGACATGTATCGCACGGGCATTGCCTGGGGCGCGCTGATCGAGGAGGGCGTTTACACCAATCCGGTGGTCCCGCCCGGCGTGCCGCCCAACAAGAGTTTGCTGCGCACCAGCTATATGGCGACGCATCGCAAGGAACATCTGGATCGTGCGCTGAAGGCTTTTGAGACCGTCGGGCATCGGCTGGACTTGATTCCGAAGGAAAACACGCTCTAGCCTGTGATAGGGCAGGGTGTTGACGGGGGGGCGCTTTCCTGTGAAGCGGCCCCTGTTTTTTTGTGGCTACTCACTGGCATGAGCGTTGCGCTGCAGTAGCAGGAGAAACATCACGAGATCAACGACGAAGTGGGTGCCTATGGGCAGCCACAGCGAGCCGCTGAGCACGAACAGGACACCCAGCAGCAGCCCGGCCATCGTGGCATAGAGGAAGTAAAGGCGGGTCAGGGCATGCAGTGCGCCGAAGATCA
>JALSTC010000644.1 GCA_026983935.1 Ardenticatenia bacterium | reverse complement strand
AAAGACGGCCCTTATCAGGTTGATCCAGTGTACGGCGGACCAGAGTATGAAACGCTGGCTACTTTCGGCTCCTACTGCGGCGTGGATAACCTGGAAGCCATCGCTGCCGCCAATCAGATTTGCAACCAGTACGGCATGGATACGATTTCCTGCGGAGCCACGATCGCCTGGGCAATGAACGCCTTTGAAGAAGGTATCCTCACCACAGAAGATACCGGCGGCCTTGAGCTGCGTTACGGCAATGCCGACGCAATGGTCAGACTGACTGAAATGATCGCCCGGCGGGAGGGATTCGGTGACCTGCTGGCAGAAGGCTCCGCACGGGCGGCGGCGCACTTCGGGCCAGAAGCCGAAGCACTGACCATCACCGTCAAAAAGCAGGAAATCCCCGCACACATGCCGCAGGTCAAGCCCACGCTTGGCCTGATCTATGCCGTCAATCCCTTCGGAGCCGATCACCAGTCCAGCGAACATGATGGCAGTTACACAGAGTACAACGAACGCATGGCCTCGCTGGGGCTGATCAATCCACAGTCGCTGCTGGAGCTGAATGCCGAGAAAGTGCGCTATGCCCTCTATACAGAGTGGTTCTACAGCGTGCTGGATACGCTTGACCTGTGCCAGTTCGTCTTTGGCCCGGACTGGCAGCTTTACGGCCCCAGCCAGCTTGTGGCGCTGATGCGCGCCGTCACCGGTTGGGAAGTCAGCCTATGGGAGCTGCAGAAGCTCGGCGAACGGCGGCTCAATATGCTGCGGGCGTTCAATGCCCGCGAAGGCATTGGCCGCGAGCAGGATACCCTCCCCCGGAAGTTCGCCAAAAAACTGGTCGGCGGCAAGAGTGATGGACTGTCGGTTGACATGGAGCGGCTGGAGTGGGCCAAGAATACCTACTATGCAATGGCCGGGTGGAATGTTGAAAAAGGCATCCCCACACGTGCCAAACTGGAAGAGCTTGAACTGGGCTGGATTGCCGACCAGTTGGAAGAGGCGGGCGTTCTCTGATCGTTCGGAGTCGAAGGCGGCGGCAGTGCATGATCTGAAGGAGGCGAGCGCTGAACACTAACGATGGCATTCGAGGGATGCTGACTCGCGAAGAGTTAGAAGTGCTGGTCAGTCAGGATGAGGTCGAGACCGTCATCGTCGCCTTTCCTGACATGTACGGGCGGTTGATGGGCAAACGGTACGACGCTGACTACTTTCTGGCAAGCGCCGACGCGGGTATGCACTTCTGCAACTATCTGCTGGCCTGCGATATGGAAATGGACACGGTCCCCGGCTATCAGTACGCAAGCTGGGAACAGGGCTACGGGGATGCCCTGGCCATCGTTGACTGGGACACGCTGCGCCAGGCCTCATGGCTGGAGCGCTCTGCGCTGGCGCTGTGCGACGTCGCCAATGAGGCCGACCACACGCTGGTTGGCATCGCACCGCGCACCATCCTGCGGCAGCAGATCGAACGAGCAAAAGCGGCCGGCTTCCTGCCGATGGGCGCGACCGAACTGGAATTCTTCGCCTTCCGGGAAAGCTACGAATCGGCCCATGACAAGGGCTACCGGGACCTGCAGACCTTTGGCACCTATATCGAAGACTACCACATCCTTCAGGGCACAAAAGTGGAGGGGCTGGTCGGCGCAGTGAGGAGGCATCTCAGTGCATCCGGCATCCCGGTCGAATTCAGCAAGGGCGAGTGGGGCCCCGGACAGGAAGAGATCAATATCCATTACAGCGATGTGCTTGCCGCCGCAGATAGAAGCATCCTGTTCAAACAGATCACCAAAGAAGTCGCCCACAACCAGGGGCTGGCCGTGACCTTCATGGCAAAATGGGATGAACGTTTCGCCGGGAACAGTCAGCACATTCACCTCAGCCTGTGGAGTCCGGACGGAGGCACCAACCTTTTCACCGGGGACGGACCGC
>JALSTC010000643.1 GCA_026983935.1 Ardenticatenia bacterium | reverse complement strand
AAAGAAAGTCTCCAGGAAAATCTCCGCCAGCCGTGTGTAGTATGACGGGACGTTGCCCGGCGTGTAGGGCAGCAACTGCTGCATCGTGCTCAATTCGGATCGGGCTTCGCCGTCGCGGGCTGCAGCATGGGCGATGACCAGCCGGTAGCGCGTGTAGCTGTCCAGCATGGATTCTTCAAAAGCAACGTTCTCCGGGCTGTAATTCACACCGCCCCAACTGACCAGCTCACGGCTGGTGAGCGTTTTATTGTAGGCGCGGATGGCCTCTTCCACATCTCCGGCCTGGAGCAGCCAGTCTCCCTCGCGCACGGCATGGATGCGAAAGGCAGATGGCGAGGCCAGGCGGGTCGGGTTGGCATACTCGCTGCCGTTCCATGTCCAGGTGTAGCGCACCTGACGGATCGGCCCGGCCTCCCGCATGGCAGAAGAGGTGTGCCACTCCTCGATAATGAACTCCATCGGGCCATCGCCTGTCAGGTCTTCGAAGCGAAACTCAGCCGCAGGGAATCCCGGCAGTATGTTGCCCGCGTCATCGGTGAAGTGATAGAGCGAGGTGAACTGCTCGTGGATAGTGCGGAAGGCGTCGGCAGCGGGGTCCCATGTCAGGATGAACGGCTCCTGCAGGCAGACGACCGGCGTGCAGCGCTCGGTGTAAAAGAAGATTTCCGGGCGACCATCGCCGGTCACATCACCCAGGTAGCCGATCTGTGGGAAGCTGGTCGACGCTTCCGGGGCGGACGCCAGCCCATGCAGCACGCCGTAGCGTCCGCTTGGCCCCTGACAGCCAAAGACGAGCATCTCTCCCGGCGGCTGGAGCGTGGTTGTCTCCGGGTAGCGTATGGAGATCACGACATCGCGGTACCCATCGCTGTTGAAATCATAATCGGCGTTGACAGTGCCCCGGTTGTCATCAATAACCCCCCAGCGGCGCAGCAGCGTTTCCAGTGCATCGGGAGAGCCGCCCTCCGAGAGAAAATCGGCGATGGCCTGCTGGTAGGCGACAACGGCAGTGGGTTGGGGGGGATCGGGGATTCCGACGAACTCCCGGCAGAAGCGGGGCGGCGGCGTCGGTGACGGCGGTGGCGGCGGGGTCTGCTGCATGTTGCAGGCCAGGCCAAGCAGCGTGCTCAGCAGCACCAGCCAGCCGACAGGCCGTAAAGCTCGATGCATCGTTTTTCTCCTACCTCCACACTTACCCCGTACCCCTGACCTTTTTCCTAAGGACTTGGGGGCTATTGTAGCCACCTTTTCTTCTATGGTACTGTACGACCGTGAGGTATTGACAATATCTTGACAATTTTACCTCACACTGAGGAGGGCCGTGTGATTCCTGCGCAAGCTCAGGGGGCAGGAACACCGCTTGATCATCTTGTGCGGTGCTGGCATCCCCCTTAACGTCCGACGTCCGCCTTTGCTGTCTGTTGTTCGGTAGGTCTGGTCGTTCCTCTGTCCATGTTTTCTCCAAAGCCCATACATGTCCCCGCTTCAAAAGTGCCTGTGCCGGATATCCGGCGGGTGGCTGGGGTCGGTTAGATGGGCATCCAGGAATTGCAGCATGTGCCTGTTGGCGTCTGCGGCGGCGTCCGCTGCGTACCCCGGTAGCGCGTCATCGAAGAAATCCCGTCCTGCTTCCGCATAAACAACAACTTCGTGTGCCGCCGATGCGGCAGCCAGCCGTGTCTTCAGTTCGGCGATGGCGGGCGCTGGAATGGCTGCATCCTGTCCGCCATAGAATGCCAGAATTGGCGTGGTTGTGGCTGCCAGCAGCGGTAGAAATGGCTCCGGGCTGCCGTTGAACGCGACGGCTGCCTTGAGGTCGTCGCGCTGTGCTGCTGTCTGCAGCGCGAGTGTGCCGCCCGTGCCAAAACCGATGATGGCAATGTCACCGTTGCAGTGGTTATGCGTGCGCAGGGCATTGATCGCGGCGGCGATGGCTGGCAGCTTGAGGTCATCCGGCGCGGCGGGTGAGCTTTGCGCGGATAAATCCGGCGCGATCACATAGTGACCGCGCTCCGCCAGCCGCCGCACCAGCCTGCGGATGGATGCCGTCAGTCCCCCGTGATCATGGATGACGACCAGTCCGGGGTACGTGCCACCTGCATCCGGATGTGCCCAGAAGGCGGGGATGGTGTTTCCGGCTGCCACTACCTGAATGTAGCCACTGGTGATCGGGTATTCGAGGCGGTCCGCATAGTCGGCACACATGGCGTTTCTCCACCATATAACGGCAGGTGCAGGGGTTGGTCCCCTGCACCTATTATAGTGATCCTGGGAAATCGGGCTTGTGAGTTGCGCCGGGGCACTATCCGGCGATCAACTCACCATGCGGCGATTCCATCTGTGGGCTGCCGACTTCGCCCGTCAGCGGGAACAGCACAAGACCGGAGATCATCTTGGGGTAGAAGTCCGTGCTTTTTTGCGGCATCTGCTCCCCATTGGCCACACAGGCCTGGATATCCTCCATGCGCGTGGGGCTGACGAAAAAGGCGAAGTTGCCATCGCCGTGATCGATATTTTCGACGGCTGCCCGCGCGTCCCGATGGTAGCGGATCAGCGTCTTGTCCTCGATACCCTGCGCGGGAACACCGGCAATCTGCTCCAGCAGAATCTTGTGTACAATGCTGACGGGCAGCGATTTCCATGTCCGCGAGTGGTCGTCGGTGATCAGGTGATCAATCAGTGCCTCGTCCTTGAGCGTCAGCACATGAAAGCCGACATCCCTGCCGCCGTAGAAGCCAAAGGCATGGCCGGTGGGGTGTGCGTTGACGGCGGCGAGGCAGTTGTCAAGATTGGCGGCGGGTGCAATGTGGAAGTCGGGCGCGGCGCGTTCGAGAATCACGGCTGGCGCGGTGTCTGTGAAATGGTGAATCTCGCGGTGCGTGGGCAGAACCACCAGGCCGGGATCGTTCATGCTGACCAGCGTGGCCGTGATGTAGTTGGCCGCTGCATTGGGCGGCATATCCGGGTTGAGCTTGCGCTGTTCGTTGCGGTAGTGCAGGGCAGTCTCATAGCGGTGATGCCCATCCGCAATGATCAGGTGGCGCATCGGCTCAATGATGGCTTCGATGGCCTGAATGATCGCCGGGTCGGTGATCCGCCAGACACGCTGCCGCACATCCTGCTCAAAAAGCTCGACCACGTCAATATCCGGCGGGCGGTTGGCTGTGGCCTGCCTCAGCAGGGCATTGACTCTGTTTTCCACGTCCGGGTACAGCAGGAATATCTGCTCCGGATTGACTTTGAGCGTCTTCATCAGGTGGTAGCGGTCCACTTTGGGTCCCCGGTGTGTGCGCTCATGCGGCAGGATGATGCCCTTATCAAAGTCTACCAGCTCGACGGCGGCAATCATCCCCAGCCGGGTGTAAGGCTGCCCATTAACCGTGAACTGCTGCTCGTAGACGTACAGGGCAGGGCGATCTTCCTGAATCAGAATACCTTCTGCCAGCCACTGCTGATAGTATTCTCTGGCGCGGGCATACACAGCCTCAGGGTCGCTTTCCTGCGGTGTATCTTCGTCAATGTGTCCCTGAATGATGTGGACGATGTTATAAGGACTCAGCGCCAGGTATTCCTGCAAGAGGTCGTGATCAATACGGTCGTAGGGCTGGCTGACGACGGTGTGCATATCTGAAAAGCGTGCCGGGTTGTAGCGCACACCACGAAATGGTTTGATAACTGCCATTACGGACAAACCTCCAGTCAATGTTCCCAGTAGAACTGACTACCTCCCAGGGCAGTATATCAGTCACGGATGATGCAAGTACAGGATATTCTGCCTGAAAAATAAAGCCGATCTATCTAATCACAGATCGGCTTTTCTGTCTATAGCAGCGTGGGGCATTGCCAGTGTGCACTAGAGATGAATCGGGCTGCCCTCCAGGCCGTGCGCGGCTTCCATGAGTGCTTCGGAGAGGGTGGGGTGAGCATGCACGTTGCGGGCGATCTCTGCCGCTGTCAGTTCGGTGAAGTGGGCCAGCGTCAATTCTGGCAGCAGTTCGGTGACGCCGGGGCCGATCATGTGCGCACCCAGGATTTCGCCGTAGCGGGCATCGCTGATCAGCTTGACGAAGCCGTCCTTCTCGCCAAGGCCCAGCGCCTTGCCATTGGCCTGCCAGGGGAACTTACTGACGTGGATTTCGTAGCCTGCTTCAATGGCTTCCGCTTCGGTGTAGCCAAAGGAGGCGATCTGCGGCTGGCAGTAGGTCGCACGCGGCATCATCCTGTAGTCCAGCGTAATTGTTTCCACCCCGGCGATGTTCTCGGCAGCGATGATGCCCATGGCCGAGGCGACATGTGCCAGCATCAGCTTGCCGGTTACGTCTCCGATGGCATAGACGCCGGGCACGTTCGTCTGCATCCGTTCGTCAATGGCGATGAAGCCGCGCTCATCCAGGGCGACGCCGGTATTTTCCAGACCGTAGCCTTCCGTCCGGGCTTTGACGCCGATGGCCTGTAGAATCTGGGCAGCTTCCAGCGTCTCCTCCTGGTCGTCAGGAGTGGTCACTGTCACACGCACCCGATCCGGCAGCTCCTCGATAGCGTCCACGCGGGTACCGGTCAGGAATTTGATGCCCATGCGTTTGTACTGTTTCTCCAGCTCTTTGGAGACTTCTTCATCTTCCATAGGGGCCAGGCGCGGCAGATACTCGACCAGGGTCACATCCACGCCGTAGTTGTGCATCACATAGGCGAATTCAAGGCCGATGGCGCTGGCCCCGGCGATGATGATGCTTTCCGGCAGCGTGTCGCTCAGGATCGCTTCCAGATAGGTGATCACGCGCTCGCTGACCTGTGTGCCGGGCAGCAGGCGGGTGGTGGCCCCGGTGGCAATGATGACATTCTTTGCTGCCAGAGTCTCCGTGCTGCCATCTTCCAGCGTCACGTCAAGTGTCCTGGCATCTTTGAACGTTCCCCAGCCGTTGAGAGTTTCGATCTGGTTCTTGCGCATCAGGAACTGGACGCCTTTGACCAGCCGGTTTGAAGTTTGGCGGCTGCGTTTGAACGCGGTTTTGTAGTCCAACTGCAGGTTGTCAAAACTGAAGCCGAATTCTTTTGCCCGGTGCTGCAGGATGTGCGCCAGTTCGGCGTTATGCAGCAGCGCCTTTGAGGGGATACAGCCGACGTTCAGGCAGACGCCGCCCCACCATTGTTTTTCCACGATGGCTGTCTTCAGGCCAAGCTGTGAAGCGCGGATGGCGGCGACATACCCGCCCGGCCCTGCGCCCAGCACGACGACATCAAATTCTCTGGTCATATGGTCTCTTCTCCGTAACCTTCCCGTCATCACCAATGCAAACTGCGGGGCAGAGTCTAGCGTATTTTCTGCTGCACTCCCAACCAGGCATAAAAAGAGCCCGCAGATCACGAATGACCTGCGGGCCGCTGGCTGTCAGCTCAGGCGCTGCCGGCCGGTTTACTTCGGCTCCAGAATGTAAGCATTCGGGACAGCCTCGCCGGTGAGCCGTTCATAGCTGAGCTGCAGCAGTGAGACGATGTAGCGCAGATTATGGTCTACAGAGCCTGCACTGTTGACAAACTGCAGGTTGTAGGCTGCGCCGAGCACATCCACGCTTGGATTCTCCGGCATGTTGAAGTACGGATAATGGGTCAGCACTTCCACGCCGTTTTCTTCCAGGGCCGCCTGGAGGAGTTCCAGCAGTCCGTTGACTTCTTCCTGATTGGTTTCGATAGTGCCGTCACCATCGTAGTCGCGACGTGCTTCGAATTCGAAGCTTTCTGCCCCGTCGTGACACTGCTGGCAGGCGGCCACATTCTCAGTGCCGTCAACCGGGCTGACCATGGAGAAGGTGTGTTCACCGACTGTGAGATGACCGGGCAGCGGCTGGTCGTCACTGCGATCATCCGGTGTGCCCATGTTGTCCATGCCGGGAGAATCGGCCATGTGACAGCCAATGCAGGTGTTCTCGACGATTCGCCCGTGTGTGCTTGTGGGCAGCGTCTCACCCCATGTGTAGCCGCCAGTCTCATTGATCAACTCGGCAGCCGTCGAATGGTGCGGTGTACGGAAGTTTTCGCCTTCCACCGCAGCCACGGGATCGGTGCGTGCATTATGACAGCTCATGCAGGTGGCTGCCGGCCCCGCCGAGGCGACGTCCGTGCCATCTGGCAGAAGCACTTCGTCAAAGACGCGAAGCTGGTGAGGATTGTCTGCGTCGTGCGGGTCATGGCAGACTGCGCAGGTGATGACCTGGTAGTCAATGCGCCATTCTTCCTGGGGCAGGCCATTGGTGTAATCAATGTATCCCAGCCCACTGTGGCAGCGTACGCATGCCTGATGGTCTTCACCGATTGGATACCAGAAGGCGCGGGCATTCTTGGCTGCGTGTCCGCTCAGTTCCCATTCCTGTGGGAAGACGTGATAGGGTTCTTCAGCATGGCACTGAGCGCATGTACCGTAGTCCAGCCCAAGCCCGATCGGGCCGGGGACAGCCGGCTGCGAACCACCTTCTTCATCCTCTATTTCGGCAGGTGGGTGCAGACTCCCGGGGCCGTGGCAGCTTTCGCACTGGATGTTTGCCAGGGCGGCAACTTCGGGATTTTCTGCGACGATTGTGTCCCAGGTGCCGGGGACGAGTTCCTCCGGGAACAGCCAGCCGCTTTCCGCGACGATATCATCAAAGCCGCCGTTGACGGCCTCGGGCCGGTTGTTGAATCCGGTGGTGTGGCAAGATACACAGTTCGGGCCGTAGTGGCTGCTTACCTCACCGTCAACCGCGCGGGTGAACATGCTGGCGTGGCCGGTGGCGCTCCAGGCGTCTGCCTGATCTTCATGACATGAAGCGCACTGAGGTTCCTGCGGCTCTGTGCCGTCCAGCCCGCCGACACCGATATAGGTGGCCGCCCAGACGGTCCAGCTTGTGGTGCCGCTGTTGCCGTTTTCGTCGGTAGCTGTCAGGGTCAGCACATACTGCCCTTCCACGTCAGCCATGAAAATGGCGACTGGGCCGTCAATCAGTTCGGCTTCCGATCCCTCCGGTGCTTCGAGGCTCCATTCGAAAGTAAAGCCTTCGACCGCAGGCTCCGGCTGGACGAAATCCTCGATGGTTTCGATATGCATATTGGGTGTGATGCCGTAGGGTAAGATGAAGGCCTGCACCGGCTGCTCTTCGGGGTCTTCCCCTGCCGGAACAGCATAGGCTTCGGCGGCGACGTAAGTGCCTGTCCCGACAACGTTTGTTGCCGTTGTGATGATTGGCACTTCCTCAAATTCCTGTCCCCCCTGACCGCTGGCACCCCAGACACCCAGTGCCAGAAGCAGCAGGAGACTGCCGATGGTAAAGAACAACTTCCGCGACATAGAGAGTCAAGCTCCTTTCAACCTGCAAACGGACGGAACTGCAGCATACTTCTTCGCCCGCTTTTCCCCCCCGAGGAAAAGTGGTCGCGGAAACCCCCATACTATTCGTGAGGATTTTCTCAATTATAGATTAGAAAAAGATGAGAAGCAAGCCTGTTTGTCAGCAAGAATATGGGCTTTGTCACCCTTTTTCGCTGTTTTTATAAGATTTCTTGCATTGCATATGGGAAAGAATCTCAGCGGCCTTTAGTGATCTGGGGATAGGGGGATGAATGCAACCGTCAGGCTGTCGTCGGTCACGGTGACGCCAGTCAGCATGATCAGTTCCGGCGGGGCGTATTCAGCCAGCCCATCATAGATCGCGCCGCTGACCATCTCCACCAGATCATCGTTGATGGATTCCAGTGTGGCGGCAGGCGGAGCGATCCCGGCAATGCTGGCTTCGGGAATCTCGATTTGCAGGCTGCCGTTCTCGATCCTCAGGCGGGCAGTGGCACGCACGTCGACGGGTATACCGAGCACGATCATGCTGCCGGTTAGCGTGCCGCCGCCGGGCACAAGGTCAATGAATACGTCGCGGAAGTTTTCCACCTGCGCGGCGTAAGGCTCCGCAAGGGCATTGAATTCTGCTTCACTGAACGTGACCCGGGGATGGATGCCGCCGTAATCGAAGGGCACTTCCAGATCCCCCAGATCGTTGGCATGGGCGGTGGCGTAGGCGTCAGCGGTGCTCTGCACTTCGGCCCAGCGCGTGTTATCTCCGTCGGTGAACGACGTGAGCGATGGCGTCGGTGTGATGGTGGCGACCTGCGCCCAGTGAGTCAGATCGGACTCATGGGTGGAGAGCGAGGGCGTCTGTGTGGGCGAGGGGGTGGGTGTGAACGATACAACCGATCCTGATGTGGGTGTCAGCGGCGGCGCAGAAGGCGAACCCCATAGCAAGAGTCCGGCTGTTGCCACAAGTACGACCACGAGCGCAGAGATGCTGCCGATCACAACCGGGCGTCGCATAGGTGTTGTTCTTTCCCCTTTCAACAGATACAGGCAGGAGCTGTTCCCGGCTCCTGCCTGTCTATACGCTGGAATGCCCCTGTAGTTGTGCTTATAAGCGTTCGGCGACGATCTCCGCGATGTCGCGCACCGCCATGTCCTCGTTGCCTTCGCTCTGCGCCGCACTGCTGAGCATGATCGCGCAGAAGGGGCAGGCCGTGCCCACCGTTTGCGCCCCCGTCGAGACCGCTTCCTTAAGGCGGGAGATGTTGATCGGCGTTTCCTGGTGGGTTTCCATCCAGACCTGTGCGCCACCGCCGCCGCAGCACAGCCCACGGTTGCGATTGTGCTCCATCTCCAGCAGCCTGACGCCCGGCACGGCGGTCAGCGCCTCACGTGGGCTGTCGTACTCCTCGTTGTAGCGCCCCAGAAAGCAGGAATCGTGGTAGGTGATGGTCTGTTTGCGTCTGCCGTTCTTCTTCGGCTTGATGTGTCCCTCGGTCAGCAGTTTGGCGATGTACTGGCTGTGATGCACCACTTCGTAGTGCCCGCCGAAATCGGGGTATTCGTTCTTGAACGTGTTGAAGCAGTGCGGGCATTGGGTGACGATCAGGTTGAACTCATACTGGTTGAACGTTTCGATCAGCGTATAGGTCGATTCCTGGAACAACGCTTCTTGACCGCCGCGCCGCGCCCATTCGCTTGTG
>JALSTC010000642.1 GCA_026983935.1 Ardenticatenia bacterium | reverse complement strand
CGGCAGGTGCTCTTCCCGCTGCGGGCCGCGCTGACGGGCACGGTGCACGGCCCGCACATGGCGGCTATCGTCGCCCTGCTGGATGCAGAGACCATGCGCCGCCGCCTCGACCGCGCCCTGCCGTAAGGCTATTCCGCCTCCGCGATCCAGCGCAGCACCCTGTCCGCATCCTCCACCCAATCCATCATAATCCGGTTCAAACCGGACTCGTGGGTAGGGCAGATCACAGGGAGTCCAGATTCATCTGGGCTTTTCCTGCTCAGCCCCGGAATTTATTCCGGGCGTGTGATCTCCGCCTCCGCCAGCACGCCCGCGATGAAGCGCTGCATCCGTTCATAATGCGAGCCGCGCCAGTAAATCTGCCCGCAGTCCCGGCAGATGCGGAAGGTGTCGTAGTAGCGGCGCGTTCTGGGCGGCAGTCGGTCGGCGATGGCCATCTTATCCACCGGCTCCAGCGGGCCGTTGCAGCGAATGCAGCGCTTGAACGGCTCCACCATGCGCAGCAGATCAAAGCGGCGCAGCACCTCGATGATCTGCTGGCGGGGGTGGGTGGATCGCACGCAGTAGCCGTGCGTGACCATACTGCGCTTGAGCAGGCCCCGATCGCGGGTGAGCAGCGTGCGGCGTTCATCACGGGAGATGCAGGCCAGTTCCGCATCCTCATAGTCGTTGCGGTACAGCGCATCGAAGCCCATCATGCGCAGGTAGGCCGCCAGCTTGCCCAGATGCGTATCCAGCACGAAGCGCGGTTCCCGCAGCGGGCGGGGCCGCACGCGCAGCACGGGCGTGATGTCGAACGATTCGAAGACGGGATAGACGCTGATGTGGTCGCCGTCCTGCACGATATAGGAAAAATCCACCGACTCGCCGTTGACCAGAATCAGGTCAATTTCGGTGTGCGGTACGCCCAGCGACTCGATCATGTCTTTGACTGACGCCCGCGCATGAAAGTGGTGCACAAACGGCACATACCGCCGCGCTTCCGGCAGGAAGTCGTTGAGTTCCGCGTAGAAACGAAATTCAGCCTGTGCCATCGCCCCTCGCTGCCGCTGGCTGCTTTTTTCGCCCGCCACCTGCACAGGCGAATCGCGTCAGCCGTCCGATGCCATCAGCGCCACCAGTCGATCCATCAGGCCATCCAGACTGTGGGCGGCTGCGGTCCGTTCACGCAGTTGCAGGCCGATGGCCCGCCGCGCTTCCGGTGTGAGGGCCAGCAGGTCACGGAGCCGCTGCGCCAGCCCATTCACGTCATCGCCCGCCGGGATGCGCAGCAGATCGGCATGTTCGCCCAGCAGAGCGTCAAACGCCGGATTTGCCACGATCGTCGGTACACCGCACAGCATTGATTCCAGCGCCGCTTTATCGAACGATCCCGGCGGGCTGAAGTTGACGGCCACACTGGCCTCATGAAAGACCGCCGCCACGCCCTCCGCTGGAACTGGCCCCCACAGCGTCACCCGGTCACCGAGCCGCAGCCGGTCAATCTCCGCCAGCACGGTATCTTTGTAGTCCGGGAAGCGGTCCGGCACTGCGCCGCCGACGATGGCATAGCGGGCGGGTGGGTCGCCGTATTGATCACGCAGCCGTGCTGCCGCCCGAATCAGCGTCTCGTGCCGCTTGATCGGGGAGAGCCGCCCCAGGCTGACCACCATCGGCGGATCGGCGGGCAGCTTTTCGCCCGGCGCAAAGGTGTTCACATCAATGCCGTGCCCCAGCACGCGCACTTTGTCGGAGGGCAGGGGGAATGTGGTGGCGTGCGCGGTGGCGATGTGCTTCACCAGCGGGACGGCCAGGCGTAGCTCCGGGCCGGGAATGCGGTGGACGTACCACAGCGTGATCGGCCTGCCGTACAGCGCGGCGACCGGGGCGGCCAGCAGCGCGTAGCGGGCAATCATGTGCACGAAAATGGCGTCCACCTGGCCG
>JALSTC010000641.1 GCA_026983935.1 Ardenticatenia bacterium | reverse complement strand
CGCACAGCCGCGTCTGGGATCAGGCGGAGAATCGCCTGCATGCGCAGAAGGCCGTTATGGCGCTGACCATGCGCTAGATCAATGCTCGTCTTATTCATTGCACAGGGGGCAGGCAGGCGTGACCTGCCTGTTTCTGAAGGAGTGTATTATGGCAGGTAAAACGGCAGTGGTTGCAGTTGGTGGAAATGCTCTGATTACGGATAAATCTCGCACTGCGGTTGAATATCAGTGGGAAGCCGTCAGGGAGACCAGTAAGCATATTGTCAGCATGATCCAGCAGGGTTGGAATGTTGTGGTGACGCATGGCAATGGCCCGCAGGTTGGTTTTATCCTGCGGCGCAATGAGCTGGCCGCGCACGAGGTGCATCCCACGCCGCTGGATATGATTGGTGCTGATACACAGGGCAGCATCGGCTATATGCTCCAGCAGTCCATCGGAAATGCTTTGCGGGAACTGGGCATGGAAAAAGACGTCGCAACTATTGTAACGCAGGTGGTGGTGGATAAAGACGATCCTGCGTTCCAGAATCCGGTCAAAGGAATCGGCGGATTCATGGACGAGGCCAAAGCCCGCGAATTTGAGGCTGAGGGCTGGGTGGTCGCCGAGGATGCCGGACGCGGCTGGCGGCGGATGATCGCTTCACCGAAGCCGCTGGATATCATCGAACAGAAGCCGATCAAGACACTGGTTGATCATGGGGTAATCGTCATTGCCGTTGGGGGTGGCGGAATACCGGTCATTCGAGATGAGCGGGGCAACCTGACTGGCGCACGCGCCGTGATTGATAAAGATCGGGCCAGTGCACTCCTTGCCAGCCGTATCAGTGCAGACCTTCTGCTGATTTCCACCGCTGTGGAAAAGGTAGCCCTGAATTTCAACCAGCCTGATCAGAAATGGCTTGATCGGATGACACTGGCGGAAGCGAAGCAGTATATGGCTGAAGGACACTTCAAGCCGGGGAGCATGCTGCCCAAGATCGAGGCGGTCATCAGCTTTCTGGAACAGGGTGGCCCGGCAGCACTCATCACCGATCCGCCGAATATCGTTCGTGCGTTGAACGGGGAGACCGGGACGTGGATAACACCTCAATGAGTCTTGGCGAGCGCCTGACTCACATCAAGGGCCTGCGCTGTGTCATTTGCGGCGCTGAGTATGACCTGGATGAGGTTCAGTACGTCTGCCCGGTATGCGGGCCGGTTGGGGTGCTGGATGTTGTCTATGACTACGCTCGTATTCCCAGGGATCGTCCTGCTGATGGTGCACATTCGATGTGGTATCGGCAGTTGATGCCGCTGACTTCGGATGCTGTGCTGCCAGCCATGGCGATCGGCGGTACGCCGCTTTATCAGGCGGATCGACTGGCCAGGCACGTGGGTGTGCGGCAGCTCTGGGTCAAAGATGACGGTCGCAATCCAACGGCCTCCTTCAAAGATCGGGCCAGCGCAATGGTGGTTGCTCACGCGGGCGCGATAGGCGTTTCCACTGTCGCGACGGCCAGCACAGGGAATGCAGCGGCAGCCCTGGCTGGAGTCTGCGCTGCCACGCCGGGCATCGAGGCCACGATCTTTGTGCCTGCCGCCGCGCCGGAAGCGAAGATCGCGCAGTTGCTGGTTTATGGGGCGCGGGTGCTGCTTGTAGAGGGCACTTATGATGATGCGTTCGATCTCTGCTGGGACGCCTGTGAGGAATTTGGATGGTACAATCGTAGTACAGGTATCAATCCGTTTACGACGGAGGGCAAGAAGACCGTATCCTTTGAGCTGGCTGAACAGCTCGGCTGGCGGGTCCCGGACGCTGTCGTCGTCAGTGTGGGTGACGGCAGCATCATCGGCGGTGTGCACAAAGGCTTTGTGGACATGCTGAACATGGGATGGATTGAGCGTGTGCCGCGCCTGATTGGCGTTCAGGCGGAAGGTAGTTCGCCGCTT
>JALSTC010000640.1 GCA_026983935.1 Ardenticatenia bacterium | reverse complement strand
GAACATCCCGGCGAACACCACGCCGATGGCCGTATCCTCTTTGATCCGTTCGTGGCGTGTCAGCCAGCCGATGCCCACCGCCGCGCCGACGCCCGCGATCAGCCCGCCGAGGAACAGATCGTTTCCCGCGATGTAGGCGATGGCCACACCCGGCAGGATGCTGTGCGCCAGCGCGTCCCCGAAGAAGGCCATCCCGCGCACCACGACAAAGCAGCCGATCGCGCCGCTGACCACGCCGACCAGAATCACGGCCAGCATCCCGCGCTGCATGAAGGTGTATGCCAGTGGATCGAGCAGAAGATCAAGCAGATTCATCAGTGTATGCGTCCTGTGTGGATTCGCTGCTGTGTTCCCGTTGCCCGGCAATGGTACCCAGCCACGAAAAAGGCCTCTCCGGTACGACCACGCGGATCGCGCCTGGTGCGACGGTGGCCGTGATCGGTGTCTGGCCCAGCAGTTCGCCGTCAACCTGCACATTCTGGGGCGGATCGGCGGTGATGGCGACTTCCCGCGCTTTCCAGTACTGCAGGGACGCGGCCAGTTCTGGCAGCCGGATGACGCTGGCCGCCATGGAGAGCACTGAGTTCGGGTCATTGTTGATGATCAGCACGTCCAGCAGCCCGTCGTCCGGCTCGATGGTCACGGCCAGTGAGAGATTGAGCCTGCCAATGCTGCCCGCGTTGGCGATCAACAGCGAAACGCCTTCACTCTCCACCGGCTGCCCGTCAATCGTCAGATGGTAGTGCGCGGCCAGCGGCTCAGTGAGCGTCTGCATGATCGAGATGCCGTAGGCCAGAAGCCCAAAGCGGTCTTTCATCTCGCGGCTGGTCTTTTCGATCACTTTGGCCTCGAAGCCGACGCTGGCCCGCATCAGGAAGTAGTGCTCACCAATGCGGCCCATATCCAGCATACGCAGTTGATTCTTCTCACAGAGCAGCCGCGCGGAAAGCCGCAAACGGCGCGGAATACCCAGCTCCGCTGCCATGACATTGCCCGTGCCGCCCGGCAGGATGGCCAGCGGCACATCACTGCCGACCAGCCCGGCGGCAACCTCCATGACCGTGCCGTCGCCGCCGTAAGCCGCCACCACATCCGCGCCCTGTGCAACGGCTTCCCGTGCCAGGCGTCGGCCATCGCCGCGCCTGTTGGTGATCGAAACATCCCAGGTGATGTCGCCGTACTGCTTGAAGACGCGGTTGAGGATGCTCAGCACCGGGCGCTGCCTGCCCGCAGCCGGATTGACGATGATCTGAATCCGTTTGAACCGGGATGGCATGGCTGGCTCCTTCCTGGCGGGGTTAGCCGGGTGGTGGGGCGATGCTCACCAGCAGCACCAGCCGCTCGTCACCGCGGTTTTCCACGCCGTGCGGCACACCCGCCCGTGCCCAGACGACCTCGCCCGGCCCGGCTTCCCGCATTTCCTCGCCGACGGTGAACCATCCCCGGCCCTGCATGACGGTGTAGACCTTGTCCGCGTCGGCGTGATCGTGCACAGCCTGGCTTTGTCCCGGCTCCAGGCAATTCAGGCCGATCATCAGATGTTCGCCCTGAAAGAGCGTGGCTTTGTAGTGTTTGCCTTCCCGTGATCCGATGTGATCCCGGTAATGCGTGAAGCTGCTCATGGCTGGTTTCCTCCGGATGTATGGTGGGGGCGGGCTACGGTGTCGGGCTTTCGTGGCAGCCGTGCTCGTCGGCGATGATGATCGTCTGCCCATTCTGCCGGAAGACGCCGATCCGCCCGCCGTAGGCCTCCCCCAGCGTCTCCGGCGTGAAGACTTCGGACGGCGTGCCATAGGCGATGACCCGGCTCTTGAGCAGCAGCAGCCGGTCGAAGTGGGTGGCGGCCATGCTCATGTCGTGCGTGGCCAGGATGACGGCCACGCCTTCCCGGCGCAGCAGGTCCAGTATGTCCAGGATTTCATGGGCGGCTGCGGC
>JALSTC010000639.1 GCA_026983935.1 Ardenticatenia bacterium | reverse complement strand
ACCGCCGTCTGGATGACCGCCCGCCAGGCCTCCTGGCGCGAGTCAATGGCCGTGCGGAACGGCTCGGTCAGCAGCAGGTTGGGCAGGTCGGGTCGGCCATTGTAGGCAGCGCGGATGTCTTCCAGAACGGCGGCGCGGATGATGCAGCCGCCGCGCCAGATGCGTGCCACATCGGCAATGCTGATGTTGTAGTCGTAAGCCTCGCTGGCCGCCTGTATCAGCGCAAGACCCTGCGCATAGGCACTCAACATGCCCGCGTAAAGCGCCTGCCGCACCTGCTCGAACAGCGCCTCCCGATCGCCCGTAAAGGCGGCATCGGGCCGGGTGAAGACCCGCTCCGCTGCCAGCCGCTCCTCCTTCAAGCCAGAAATGATCCGTGCCTCGACAGCGGCGTTGATGGTGTGCGTTGGAATGCCCAGATCGAGCGCGTTCTGGCTCGTCCATTTGCCGGTGCCTTTCTGTCTGGCTTCGTCGAGGATCAGCTCCACCAGAGGCTGGCCGGTCTCCGGATCGATCTTCGCGAAAATATCCGCCGTGATCTCGATGAGATACGAATTGAGTTCGGCCTCATTCCAGGCCCCGAAGGCGCGGTGCAGTTCTTCCGCTGTCGCGCCTGCCACACGCTTGAGGATGTCATAGGCTTCGGCGATGACCTGCATGATGCCGTATTCGATGCCGTTGTGCACCATTTTGACGTAATGTCCGGAGCCGCGCGGCCCGATATAGGTCACACAGGGGTCGCCGTTGACCTTTGCTGCAATGGCCGTGAAAGCCGGTTCGATCAGGCTGTAGGCTTCACGCTGACCGCCGGGCATGATGGATGGGCCGTGCAATGCCCCCTGCTCACCGCCGGAGACGCCGCTGCCGATGAACAGCAGCCCATCCTTTTCCAGCTCGGCGGAACGGCGTTCGGTATCGCCAAAGAAACTGTTGCCCAGATCGATGATCAGATCGCCCGCTTCCAGATAGGGCTTCAGCGAGGTGATTGCCGAATCCACCACACCGGAAGGCACCAGCAGAATCACATGGCGCGGCTTTTTCAGCGCACCGAGGAAGCTCGCCACATCCGGGAAGCTGGCCAGCGGCCCTTCGCTGGCATATCCGTCAAACGCACGGCGTTTGTCCGCATCGAGATCGTACCCCGCCACGCTGAAGCCGTGATGGGCCAGATTGCGGGCCAGGTTGGCCCCCATGACGCCCAGCCCGACCATTCCAAAAGCATACGCAGTCATCCTGTTTCCTCATTTCGATTGGTTATATACACTGTCTCTTAGACGATACAAGCACTCCCCGGCTTTCGGCACAAATAAAACGCCGTCGCCGCGCTGCGGCAAGACGCTGTCCGGCCTTTATCGCTTCTAACCTACACCTGCCGGACAAGAATCACCAGCGGCCTGGCCTGCCCATTGCCAGCGGCGGCTGCATAAAAGCGCCAGCTTATGATACACTGGCATACGAACAAGGAGCGGGCTGATGAGCAGCAAATCCTTCCGCACACTGGTTGAGAACTGGCTGGCCGCTTATGACGCGCTCTTCTCCGCGCTGGAAGCCCTGCCTGCCGAAAAACGTGAAACCCCCGGCATCTGCGGGGACTGGAACGCACGGCAGCTTGTTGCACACCTGGCAGGCTGGCACTACGAAGCAATCCGGCGCTACGCCGAGTACGCGGCGGGCGATCCCCTCGATAAGACCTACGATACCGATGCCTTCAATGCCATACAGGTGGAAGCGCGAGAGCATCTTTCCTGGGAGCAGACGCTGGATGACCTGCGCGAAGCCATCGACATTCTCCATGCACAGGCACAGACGCTCTCCGAGAGGCATGCCGCCGCTGACCCGCGCTATGCCGCCTGGCTGGACGGCCTGATCAAAGAAGCGCGGCACCACGGGCAGCAGGTCACCGCCTGGCTGCCTGACGATTCATAGAACATTCACGCCGCGT
>JALSTC010000638.1 GCA_026983935.1 Ardenticatenia bacterium | reverse complement strand
CCGCGCATCCCAGTCGTGCAGCTCAGCGGCGGCATCATACCCGGCGGCTTTCAGATTGGCCTGTGCGCAGGCCAGCGCCTCCGGGTCTGTATCGCAGCCGACGGCGTGCCGGGCGGGAGCGGCGCTCAGCCTCTCGATGAGCAGTGTCCCGGAGCCGCAGGCCAGATTCAGAAAGACATCATTCGGGCGCGGATCGGTCATCAGGATCATGGCGTGGGCAATGGTGGCGTTGAGCGCTCCTTCGCGGCTGCAAACACGCCAGGGGCGTGTCGCCAGTGGGCGCGGCGAAAGGCGTATCAGGACATCCCAGCCGCTTGCTTTGCCGGGGGCGGGACGTATGCGCAGCAGGAGATCGCCCTCATCCTCCGCGGCGCGCAGGCCGGTTTGCTGCGCCAGGTTGTCCTTGATCCGGATCATCACCGCTGAATCCGAGCCTGCCGCGCTGAGGTGCAGCGTATGATAAGCTTCCGGCGGTGCGAGGCGGCGCACGCGGGCAATATCGGTCAGCAGAGAGCGAAAATGCATATCACCCAGCAGCGCCCGCGGACGGGCTACATCGAAGCGGCGTACCAGATAAACCGCCCGCACCGTGCGCAAGTGCAGCAGCGCCCGCAGCGGGCCGCTGTAGCGAAAGCGAATCACACCGCTCTCGGCCCGATGACCGCCGCCGGGCGGACGCGACAGCCGGACATTCTGCCCAAACAGGGTGATCAGTTCCTCACGGGCGATGGCTTCCAGCCCTTCGATGACCTCGGCCTCACAGTAGTGGGCGTCCGGTCGGGCGGGACGGTGTGATTTGCGGCGGGAACGGGATTTGGGCATCCGGCAGTTTCCAGGGTTTCATAACGGTGCTGCCGGGGACTATACCACGTAATCAGCCCGAAGATTGCTTTTTCCTCCCCGACTCAGTAACATAGCCACGCTCCGGGAGTACACGGGAAAAGCTATGAATCACATTCGTCTTGCACCTTCGATATTGTCCGCGGATTTTGCCCGGCTGGGGGAACAGGTTGCCGCTGCTGAGGCAGCGGGGGCCGATCAGATTCACGTGGATGTGATGGATGGGCGTTTCGTGCCCAATATCACGATGGGGCCGGTCGTGGTGAAGGCTCTGCGGCGTGTGACCGATCTACCGCTGGATGTGCACCTGATGATTGTGGAGCCGGAGCGCTATCTGGAGGCCTTCGCCGAGGCGGGGGCCGGTACGCTGACCGTGCACGTGGAGGCCAGCCCTCACCTGCACCGCACCTTGCAGCATATCAGAGGACTGGGATGCAAGGCCGGCGTCGCCCTCAACCCGCATACACCGGTCATCATGATTGATGCCGTGTGGGATCTGCTTGATCTGGTGCTGGTGATGACGGTCAATCCGGGATTCGGTGGGCAGGCCTTCCTGCCGACAATGCTGCCCAAGATCAGGGCCGTGCGGGAGCGGGTCGCTGCGCTGGACCTGGATGTGGACGTGGAAGTGGATGGCGGGATCAGCCCGGCGACAGCCGGGCAGGTGGTGGACGCGGGCGCGAATGTGCTTGTGGCGGGGAACGCGATTTTCGGCGCGCCGACGGGCATTGAGGCGGCCATACAGGCGCTGCGCGATGCCGTCCATTGAAGGGGTGGAAAACAAATAGCCCCGGCTGGCGGGGCTGCTGCCACTGCTATCAGAATGGGCAAACGACGCTGTCGCTATCTGGCGTCTTTGTTCAATGTCTTCAGACAGCGCGTGCAAAGATTACGGCTAACGAGGCGGCCATTTTCCATCACTTTGACACGCTGGATGTTGGGCTTGAACTGGCGCTTGGTTGCCTTCATCGAGTGGCTGCGACTGTTACCGAACATCGGCGTTTTACCACAGTAGTCACACTTCGCCATTGGAAATTGCCTCGTTTACTAAATCCCACTTGGAAACTCGCAGGGGGGATGCTACCATAGCGGCCCCGCTTTG
>JALSTC010000637.1 GCA_026983935.1 Ardenticatenia bacterium | reverse complement strand
GACAGAGAATGTGCAGTACCTCGGCGCACGGAACACCTACATCACAGCGCCTTTCGACCTTGGTATTGAGGGGCAGGAACTGCGTTCGAATCCCATCCCGGCAACGCAGCCCAATCCGCGATTCAATACCAACCCCGATCCTTATAACCAGACCACGGCGGAAGACCTCGGCACGCTGCTGATGATGATCTATGACTGCGCAAAGTATGGCAGTGGGTTGCGGGTGGCCTATCCCGGCGGCGAGTATACACAGACCGAGTGCCAGCAGATGCTGGAATTGATGAGCGGCAACGATCTGGAGCGCCTGCTGCAGGCCGGGCTGCCGCCGGGAACCCGAATTTCACACAAAAATGGCTGGCTCAATGATGTCCATGCGGATGCAGGGATCGTTTTCCCCCCGAACGGACGTGACTATGTGATTGTGGTCTTCGTGTGGGAAGCAGGCGACTTCTTCGATTATCAGCGGGCCTGGCCCATGATCGAGGAAATCTCTCGTGCAGCATGGAATTATTTCAGTCCGGAGAGCGCCCTGCTGAGCCGTCGCACGGACTTGCCGGAAGCGGCGCAGTCCTGTGATATGTTTCTGCCGCCTTCAATGGAGCAGGTCGATCTGAATGATATTGATGGCTGGCGACAGCAGTAACCCTGCAGTTAGTCTGGCAGGCAGCGGGCGGCAACCAGAGTGAGATCGTCGAACGGAGGCTCTGCACCCGTAAACCGGTCGAGGTCGGCGATCACGGCTTCTACGAGGTCCTGCGCGGATGCACGGGCGTGCGTGCGCACCGCATTCTCCAATCTGTTCATACCGAATTCTGTCCCATCGCCGGCCAGTGCCTCAGTGATTCCATCGGTGTATATAATCAATGTGTCTCCGGGCGCGAGGTGGATTTTGTCCGTTGGTAGGCTGATGTCTTCCAGCACGCCGAGAGCGATACCCTTTAGCTTCAGCAGTTGGATCTGCTGCGCCTTGTTCTGCAGTAGAAGGGGCGGATTATGCCCGGCGCTGGCATAGAAGAGGCTCTGGTCTCCCGGATTCCAGATGCCGTACCACATGGTGACAAACAGGTCTGAGTGTGTGTCTGCCAGCAGGAGTTCATTGACCCGTTCCAGGGTGACGGCGGGATCGTTGCGGGAGCGTGCCACTGCACGGAGCAGCGTGCGGCTCAGGGCCATATAGAGCGCTGCCGGGATGCCTTTGTCTGCCACATCGGCCACGACCAGCCCCCATGTGCCATCTTTAAGGTGGATAAAGTCGTAGAAGTCACCGCCGACCTGTCTGGCGGCCCGGTAGTAAGCTGCCACATCCAGGTGAGGGATGGCCGGGGCGCGCTCTGGCAGGAAGCTCATCTGGATGTCGCGGGCGACTTCTAACTCACGTTCCAGGCGCTGACGTTCTGCGGCTTCTGCTTGCAAGTGGTTGGTCTCGATAGCCAGGGCCGTTTGTGATGCGATTCCGGTCAGTAGATTCATGCGGCGCTGATCAAGTTCCCGACCATTAGCGGGATGGTCGACCAGCATGATACCCGCCAGCTTGCCCTGGGCGATCAGTGGCAGCCCCAACAAGATCGGAGTCTGGAACAGCCGATGTAGTACGGGGGGAATGTCGAAGTCTGTACCATCACCTGCAGCCAGAGGCATAGTTGAGTGGCTGAGCGCTTCCAGATAGGGATGCTGTCTGCCGGGCAGTTCTATGCGGGCGAACTCATCTTCCGCTGAGGGGGGCAGACCATAGGCTACGCCGCCGTAGAAAATGCCCTTCGAGTCATCCCATCGCAGCACCCCGCATTTCATGACGCCTACCAGCAGCGGAATCAGGCGGGTGACGGTCTCCAGTGTGGCTGTCAGGTCCAGTTGAGCATTGACGGCTTCTGCCACCTGCAAGAGTACGGTGGTTACCCATGCCTCTTCCTGCTGTGCGGCGTAAAGTTGAGCCGTTTCGATTGCCGTGGCTGCCTGGTTGGCAATGCCGCTGATCAGTTCAAGCTTCCTTCTGCTGAGTGGTGTTCCCTGGTCTTGCTGACCGATCAGCAGTGCGCCCATGATGCTGCCTTTTGCATAAAGGGGCAGCATCGCGCCCTGCATGATGTGCACTGTGTTATCCGATCCGGGTGGAATGGTAAAGGTCTGATCACTCAGAAGGATTGGCTCTCCATGTGTCAGCAGATCGGCCAGCGGTGGCCAGTCATCGGGGCGAATCGTCACCTTGCTGAGTATTTCGGTGAGATGTTGATCCGGCCCTTCTACTTCGATGACTCGGAAACCGTCGCCTTCAGCAAGCATGACACCGCACCACTCGACACCAGCCAACAGCGGCGTGATC
>JALSTC010000636.1 GCA_026983935.1 Ardenticatenia bacterium | reverse complement strand
ATCCGGGCAACGGTGCGCAGGACTTCATCCAGGGAAGTCTCATGAGCGGTCGCTTCTGCCACCTGGAGCAGGGCAGTGGATATCCAGGCTTCTTCACGCTGCGCCATGTAGAGCTGTGCGTTGGCGATGGCAATGGCCGATTGTGTGGCAAAGGCGTTGAGTATCTCGATGTCGTCTGGCGTGAAGCGCCCGGCGAGATACTCGATGCCCAGATAGCCGATTGTTTCTTCCCCTAATGTGAGGGGCAGCAGCAGATGATCGTGCTGAGGCATTGGAGATGCATTCGGCCCGGGATGAAAAATATCGGTGATGGCTTGTTCAAGATCGGTATCAAGTGGAATTTGCCTGCCAACCTGACCACCATCGCTCAGGGCGCCTCGTGCTGCACTGACGCGGTAGGCTTCGATGTCTTCGTCGTAGAGAATGATCAACGCGGCATCAAAGGCAAAAACACGTTCCAGTCCCTGTAAAATACCATCCAGTACGGCGTCCATTTCCAGGCTTGCGCCCAGTACTGTACTAACTTCGCGCAGCGATTCGGCAAGGATGCGGCGGCGCTTTTCTCGGGCATAGAGCGTGGCATTACGCAGGGCAATGGCAATGGTGTCACTCAATGCCTCGGCGAGTTCTGCATCTTCCGGCGAAAAAGCCTCGGGCTGCGTGCTTTGAATATCGAGCACACCGAGGATATACCGCCCCATGCGAATCGGAATCGCCATTTCAGAGCGCGTGTCTTCGACTCCTGGCCCTGGAATATAGCCGGGGAAAGTGCGGACATCTCCGCTGATGACTGGCTGTCCGGTGCGGGCTGCGCGGACGATCAGACCTGTGGCCGAGTCCAGATCATAGGACAAACGCTCGATGGCCCAGCGTCCGCTGTGTACGCCACTGCCTGCCCGGAAGATGAGCCGATCACCTTCCCGCAGGAAAATATGTGCGCGATCGTAGCCGAAATAGTCGGTCACCAGATCGATCACTTCATCTAGCAGATTGTCAATATTCAGTATTGAGACAACGGCCCGGCTGGCTTCGATCAGGGCATTCAGGCGCTCACGCTGGCGGCGCTCGGCTTCGTAGGTTTCCGCTTCCTGAATCGCCAGCGCGATCTGCCCGGCCAGAGTCTCCAGGACGGTCACATCATCCTGCGTAAATGCGCCGACCTCGTCGCTTTGGACGTCCAGCACGCCAAGCACATGTCGCTCAATGATCAGTGGTACGGCAACCTCTGCGCGTGTTTCATTAAGGGCGCTGACTGCCAGATAGCGCTCATCCTGCGTGACGTCCGGTACCAGCACTGTGCGGGCGTGCGCGGCAGCCCAGCCGACCAGTCCCTGCCCTATCTGGATGTGAGGGACACGTGCCTCAAATTCCTCGTGGCTGCTGGCCCCCATCTGGAGCTGGGTTTGACCATCATCAAGGATGAAAATGCTGACGGCATAGTATCCAAAGGTGTGATGGGTCAGGGTGACGATCTGTTTGAAGAGGTCCGGCAGCGGCTGGATGGCCGTAACCTGACGGCTGACTTCATATACCAGTTGAAGCTGGCGGCTGCGTGCCTGTGCCTGTTCGAATAGCTGGGCATTGCGGATGGCCCCTGCTGCCTGACTGGTCAGGACGGTGAGCAGTCGCAGGTCATTTTCCGTAAAGGCTTCCGGGTGGTCGCTCTGCACGGTGATCACCCCGATCACCTCCCCGCCAGCGATCAAAGGGGCAAACAGCGCGGAACGGGGCGGGCGGGTGGCGTGGTAGCTGGGTTTTGCCGGGAGCTGTTCCCACTCTTTCTCATAGTCGCGCACGAGCAGGCCCTGTCCTGTGCGGCGCACCCATCCGATCAGCCCTTCATCAGCGACATTGGCAAAGCGCTGTGCAGGCAGCCGCTGGCCATCACGGAACCAGACCATGATGACATAATCGCTGCCGTCAAACAGACCCAGTTGGAAATTCGAAGTGTCAATGATCCGGCTGGCCTGCTGATGAACAACATCGCACAGGGCATCCAGTTTGAGCTGGGCACTCAGGATGGCCTGTCCCACACCGGCCAATGCATCGAGGTGGGTGGCGTCAGGTTCCGACGTATTCTGGTGCTTCTGACGGCTCATGAAGGGAGAACGCTCCAGTTGGCTGCCTGGCTACTTATACAGGGCCTTCAAGGCCTCATCAGTGGTGTCAAAGATGCTGAATATCTGGTCGAATCCAACAGTTTCGAAGACTTCGAGAATCTGGGGCTTCAGCCCGACCAATGCCACGTTGCCGCTCGCATCGCGGGCACGCCGCCAGGCATTGACCAGAACTTTCAGACCGCTGGTAGAGATATAGGAAATATCGGTCATGTTGACGATCAGGTGCACATGCCCGTCATCTAGCTGCGCATCCAGGACAGCCTGCAAATCAGGCGCAGCGTTTGAGTCCAGCCGTCCCGAAGGCGAGATTTCCCGGACGCTTCCGGTAAGTGTGTGCACGGCGATTCCTGTGTCGGCGGTTGTGCGGGCGGCGGGAGCCATGTTCTGCGGCGTCTTGAGCTTGACGATGGTCAGATAGTTGCGGCCATTTTCATACGTGTAGGACGTTTCATCCATCATCTTTTTGATGAAGTAGATCCCCCATCCCCCCGGCTTGCGGTCACTCAGTGCCATGGTGGGATCGGGGTCTTCTCTGGCGAGCGGGTTGAAGGGCGGCCCGTTATCGGCGATAGTGATCACGCAGCGGTCGGGTTCATTGCGGTAGATCACCTCGATCTGGCCGACCTGCTGCGCCATGCCATAGCCGTGCTCTACAATGTTTGTACAGGCTTCGTCAACTGCCATCTGGCAGTGATAGACGGCACGTTCGTTGAAGCCAGACCTGCGGGCGGCTGCAACGACCGCGTCGCAAACATCGGGTATCCTTTCCAGGATACCCGGAATCGTGATTCGATATTCTTCGCCCATTGCGCGGCTTGGTGGCGGCCTAAAAGCTCCCAACGGCTTCAACCTGGCTCGGATATATTTCGAAGATAGAATCCAGTCCGGCAAGCTCGAGCACTTCCATAACCCGTTCGGACGGCGCAGCCAGTCGGAGATCGCCCGTGCCACGCTTAACCTTTTTCAACGCGGTCACCAGTTCCCGCAGCCCGGCGCTGCTCATGTATTCGACATTGGAGAGATCGACGACGATCTGGGTGCGTCCGGCATCAATGGCTGCGTTCAGCGCATCACCGAGTTCGTTCGCGTTTGTGCTGTCCACCCGTCCACTGACTTCGAACAGGGTGACACGCTTCAATTCGGATGTCTGGATTTGCATATGGATGCTCCTTAACAAAGGCGTTTCACTGTTATGGTAGTTGAAGATTATGTATACCGGCTTATTTTGAGCGAACCGGGCAGGCTTGTCAAATAATCATCCGCGGTTTGATGCATGTTGTAAGGCGCTGCCGCGCATTCTATAATTGCCCGACATAAGAGATGACAGGATGGATCAAAGCATGAATTGGGAAGCATGGCTGGGCCTGACGCTGGTATTTGCGCTGCTGATATTGATTGTGCAGCGTACGGAGCCTCGCCGCAGACGAATCACACTGGTGGTTATGTTGATTGCCGCTGAAGTTGTGCGTCGCTATCTGGTCTATCGAGGTTGGCCTGTGGAGGGTTTCTGGGCGTTTCTGGCGGCATTGGTCTTGAACGGTCTGTTCTGGCTGTTCATTGGACGCAGCAACCCGCCGCATTCCAGTGATGAAATCGAGGTCGTGGGCAACGAGTAGCGCGAGCTTCGGGCATTATCAAAACAGGCCGGGTGTGCTCTGGAAGCTTGCCCGGCCTGTGGTGATTCTGGGGGGCGCCCCCCCTGTTGTATTAGCTGATGATTTTCAGCGGGATGACATTTTGCTGTGAATGCAGCACAATGCTGACGCGAGACGCCACCTGATCGGCCAGTGCCTGGAAGGCAACTGCCGCAGGAGAATCTGGCGCTTCGACCACAATCGGTTTGCCTGAATCGCCGCCAACACGCACTTTGGCGTCCAGCGGAATCCGACCCAGGAAGGGGACTCCGCGCTGTTCTGCCAGTTGTTCCCCGCCTCCTTCACCAAAGAATTCCCCGGCCATATTCTCTACGACCCCGAGAATCGAGACCTGCAGCTCTTCGAACATAGCCAACCCTTTTTCGGCGTCGTCGAGGGCCACATTCTGCGGCTGCGTGACGATAATAGCGCCGGTCAGAGGGACACTCTGCGCCAGGCTTAACTGCGCGTCGCTGGTTCCGGGCGGCAGGTCTACGATCAGGTAGTCCACCTGCGGCCAGTCAACGTCATCAAAGAACTGGCGGATGGCGCTGTGCAGCATTGGGCCGCGCCAGATCAGCGGTTTGCCCGGCTCGATCAGAAAGCCCATGCTCATCACATGGATGCCGTAAGCCCGCCAGGGGACAAGCTTATTGTTGTTGATCAGCGGCTTGCTGGCGCTCAGGCCGACCATCATCGGGATATTAGGCCCGAGGACATCCGCATCCAGCAGGCCGACGGTCGCACCTTTCTGGGCCAGGGCGATGGCGAGGTTGACGGCGACAGTGCTCTTGCCGACGCCGCCCTTGCCACTGCTGACGGCGATGATGCTGCGCATGGCCGTATCAAGACGTCCGTGCAGCCGCTTGTCGGTGGGCATCTTGCTGTCCCAGGTAATCTCCACATCGCGGATGCCATCTACTTTGCCCAGCAGCGCCTTCTTGCATTCTTCTATGAAGACGTTTTTCAGGGGGCAAGCCGGCGTGGTCAGGACGAAGCGGAAGCGCACCACGCCGTCCTCAATCTCCAGGTCCTGCACCATGTTCAACGAGACAATGTCCCGATGCAAATCGGGATCGATGACTGTACTCAGAGCAGCCATGACAGCTTCGTGTTGAGGTGATTGTTCGCTCATGTTCCCTCGCAGTGTGCTGTGCGGGGCAGGAGCCGTGAAGACTTCACACCCCGCTAATTTTTCAGAAGAAATTAGATTTTATTGTAACCTGTTCCGGGCCTTCGTCCAACAGGAGATATGAAGCGAAATCGGTATTTTAAGAGGTTTCAGGAGGAATGCCAGTTTCCATCCAGTGCAGAATGTCCTGGCGGGCCTGCTCCCAGCGTCCGATCAACTCACGATCGCTGCCCTTGAACCGCGCGATGGCCTGCCGCGCGCATAGTGTACAGCCGCGCATCGCACGGTAGCTGCCTGCATGGCAGGTCATGCAGCCGTTCAGGCGAACCATCATCAAAGTGAAGCCCAGCACGTCGGGATGGTGCTCCGGCAGGGCGGTGATATGTTCGATCAGTGTGTACCACTCCGGGCCACGCAGGTGCTTCAGAGCAGGCAGCACACGGAGGGGAAACAGCATCTCGGTGTCGCTCTGGTATAGCACGGGAACGATCCTGTCCGTAAAAAGGGCCCGGCAGAGGCTGGCTCTGCCGTGTGGGTGCGCACAGTGCTGCACGGTGGAGATGCCCCTTTTCTATTTCGCGATCGAGGGCATCTCCATGATTAATTGCTATGTGACTATTCGGCGGGCTTGTCCTGCCCTTTGTTTTTGGCTGCCTCGGCTTTGGCTTTTTCTCTTGCGGCCTTCGCTCTGGCTTTGAGTACATCTTTATGTTCCCAGCCGCCGCGTGCTTCGGCTTCTTCCGCCGCCGTCGTTGGTGCAATGGATCGCCAGTAGCTGAACGGCTTGGACAGTTTTTCTTTATCGAAGATGTGCTCTGCCGTGCGATCGTAGCTCGCCATTTCGTAATCGTGATCCATCTTGATCGCGTCGAATGGGCAAAATTCTGCACAGAATCCACAGTTCATGCAGATGTCAATATCAATGTAGAAGGCTTCTGGCTCCGGTTTTGGACGACCTGTTTCTTCGTTCGTGCCACGCACAATCCAGATGCACTGTGGCGGGCACACCTTGGCGCAGATGCCGCAGCTTGTGCACCACTCATGGCCGGGATTTTCTTCAGCGTCGGGGTCGTTGGTCACGAGAAACGGCACGAAGCGGAAGCGCTCCGGCACGGCGATCTTTTCTTCCGGATACTCGACTGTGAATAGTCCCAGGCTGCGCCCTTTGATGCCCTGCCGCACCTGGAAGGCGCTGTTGGTTCGTTTACCTTTACCCAGAAACTTGATGTCCTCGATGTACGTGTCCACGAAGTGCTTGAGCGTGACGCCCATCCCTTTTAGGATTCCCAGTCCGTACATGCTATCTCCTTACAGTCTGCTACGCAGCGCCACTGTTAGCGATCGGTTTCACCCAGAACGATGTCAATACTGCCCAGGATGGCGACGATATCGGCGACCTTGTGGCCTTTGCACATTTCACCCAGCGCCGTCAGATTGATGAAGCTGGGTGCACGGACGTGATAACGCCATGCGTTCTGCTTGCCATCGGAAACGACGTAGAAGCCCAGTTCGCCTTTGGGGTTTTCAATACGCCCGTATGCCTCACCTGCCGGGACACGCGGATTGTAGGCCTTCGTTCCGCCCATGATGGGCTGCCCTTTGGTTTCTTCCAGACGAGGCAGTAGCTGTTCCAGGATGCGCAGACTCTGGTGCATTTCGTCAATGCGGATCAGGTAGCGATCGTAGATATCCCCGTTGTAGCGCACCGCAACGTCGAAGTCGAGTTCGGGATAGATGCTGTAGGGCTCCGCGCGGCGCACATCATACGGCACACCGCTGGCGCGAAGCACCGGCCCGGCGGCGCTGTAGGCAATGGCCATTTCTGGTGGCAGGATGCCAACTCCCTGGCAGCGGTTGATGACGATTTCGTTGTTGGTGAGGTAGCGGTCAAGCTCATCCACTGCCCG
>JALSTC010000635.1 GCA_026983935.1 Ardenticatenia bacterium | reverse complement strand
CAGCACCTGCGCGGAAGTCCCGGCGGCGCGTGCCAGTTGGCCGCCCCGCCCCGGCTGCAGCTCCACATTATGCACCAGCGAGCCGACCGGGATGTTCTTCAACGGCAGCGCGTTGCCAACACGAATATCGGCGTCAGGGCCGTTCTCGACACGATCGCCCACCTTCAGGTCAAGCGGCGCGATGATGTACCGCTTCTCGCCGTCTTCGTACTGCAGCAGCGCGATGCGGGCCGAGCGGTTCGGGTCATACTCGATAGAAACGACTTCTGCGGCGCAGTCAAACTTGTTGCGCTTGAAGTCAATGATGCGATAGCGACGCCTGTGGCCGCCGCCCCGGTGCCGAACGGTGATTCGACCGGCGTTATTGCGCCCGGCATGTTTGCGCAGCTTCACCACCAGCGACTTTTCGGGCTTGCTCCGGGTGATTTCCTCGAAGGTCGCGCCCGTCATGCCACGGCGACCGGGGGATGTGGGCTTATACTTCTTGATTGCCATAGTTCACATCCTAAAGGTTGAATAGATCAATGCTCTGTCCAGGCGCGAGTCTGACGATGGCCTTCTTCCAGGCCTTCTTGCGCTGGTAACGGCGACGACCGCGAAGCCCGAACTTGGCCGGGACGATCATCGTGGCGACTTTTTCTACGTTCACGTCGAAGATCAGCTCGACCGCCTGCTTGATCTGTATCTTGTTGGCGCGCATGTCCACCTCAAAGGTGTACTGGCCGTGCTCATCGGCCATGGCACTCGTCTTCTCGGTGACGACAGGGCGCACGATCACATCGTAGGGATGAATATCCGGCATGGCCTTAACCCTCCTGCGTACCGAGGTACGAACGGATCACGTCCAGCGCGCTGAGCGGCATCACGACCTTGTCATGCCGGAACAGATCGCGGATGTTCAGGTAGGCCGCGTTCAGCGTCCGGGCGTAAGGCAGGTTGCGCACGCTGCGCTTCACTGCATCGTCTTCTTCACGGCCCGGCAGCAGCACCAGCGTACTTGCGCCGCCGGTCAGATTCTGCAGAACCTGTGCGGCTTCCCGCGTGCGCGGCTCGGCCAGCGTGAAGTCGTCCACCACCACAAGCTGATCGTCGCGCACCAGGGCGCTCAGGGCGCTGCGCAGCGCCGCCCGCCGCATCTTGCGCGGCATACGCTTGGCATAGCTGCGCGGACGCGGCCCATGGGCTTTGCCGCCGCCGACGAAGATCGGTGCCCGGCGGCTGCCATGACGGGCGCGGCCTGTGCCCTTCTGCCGGTACCACTTGGCCGACGTCCGGTTCACTTCACCGCGCGTCTTGGCCTTGTGCGTGCCGCGGCGTGCATTCGCCATCTGGCGCACATATGCCTGATGCATCAGGCCGACATTGATCTCTACTTCGAAGATGTCCGCCGGGAGTTCGATGGTATCCACCTCTTCCCCGGCCATATTCCTCACGGGAACTTTCATGACTTATGCTCCTGGGGCTAGCGGCCCTTACGCTGGCGGGCAGGCTTGATGATCACCAGGCCACCCTTTGCACCGGGGACCGAACCCTTGACTGCCAGCAGGTTCCGCTCCTCATCCACCACCATGACTTCGAGGTTCTGCGCGGTGACACGCTGATTCCCCATACGACCGGCCATGCGCATCCCCTTCATCACGCGGCCAGGGGTACTGGTCGCGCCAATGGAACCGGGCGCGCGCTCACGATCCGACTGGCCGTGCGTCTTGGGCTGGCGGTTAAAGCCATGCCGCTTGACGGTCCCGGCAAACCCCCGCCCCTTGCTGGTGCCGACAACATCCACACGGTCGCCCACGGTAAAGGCCGTGCCCACCGTGATCTTCTGGCCATCTTCCACATCCAGCTCGCCATTTTTCACACGGAATTCGCGCAGGTAGCGCAGCGCAGGCAGATTATTGCGCTTCAGGTGACCGAGCTGGCCGCGTGTCAGGCGTTGGGGCCTGGTCTCCTCGTAC
>JALSTC010000634.1 GCA_026983935.1 Ardenticatenia bacterium | reverse complement strand
TGCGCCGCACCAGTTCCGCCGCGCCGAGGGTCAGCAGGTTGTCATTCATGGGGAAACTCCAGACTGGCTTATTCAGAATACCCGTCTACCGCACTGTGATTGTGCCCAGAATGAGGCGGCTCGCGCCGAAATCGTCCCCGCCGACGATGGGCAGCCGCTCGCCGGTCACGCCGTCATAGATGCCCAGCAGCAGCAGATATTCGCCCGGCGGCGCATCCGGCGGGATACTGAGCGCGATCGTTTCGTCCAATGCCTCCCGCCGCCGCCAGACCCAGAAGGGGTACGTTCCCCGGCGCGGCTGGCCGTCGTACTGCGTCAGAATGCCGTCCGGCGTGTCGTTGTCGGGATCAATCAGATGCAGGAAAACGCGGTGATCGGCCTGCGGCGGATCGATCGCTTCCCAGTACAGCGTGACGGGCAGCGTCTCCCCCGGCACGACGATTCGCGTGGGCAGGTCGAAGCCGCGCAGCCGCGCCACGTCATCGAAGGCCGCGCCGCTGACCGTCGCCGGGGCCGGGGGCAGCGCTTCCGGTTCGCCCTGGTAGGCCCAGTAATAAAACGGGCTGTAGCGTGCGTCGGGCGGCGCATCTTCCACCGCCAGTTCGATCGGCGTCTCCGGGCCGCGCACCAGGTCTGCCCCGATCAGGAAGGCGCTCTCCAGCCACTCGCCGGGCACGGCGGGCAGCCGCCACAGCCCCGCGTCCACGCCGTTGACGCGCACGCGCAGCGTCATGTCGGCGGTCTGGTGCAGCCGCGCCACCAGCATCAGCCATTCCCCCGCCTGCGGTGTTGCCAGCGTAAATGACTCGCCGCCGGTGAGCTGCCGCCCGGCGTCGGCCAGTTCCAGCAGCGGCTCCTCGCGGTAGCGCATCATGCGCGGCACGGTGACGAAGCCATCAGGCCGCCCGCTGTTCCACCAGCGGTAGCCGTGCGCCGCCTCATTTTCCAGATCGGCCACATCCAGCCGGTCGGTCTGCGTCCAACCGTCTAAACGCGCCAGCACGCCGGGCTGCTGCGGCGCTGCCGTCAGCGGCACGCCCGACCAGTCAGGCCGGGAGACGATCTGCGTGCCTTCCGCGCTGGCATAGGGCGACCAGGGATCGATCGTCACGCGGAAAAGCTCTTCGCCGAACAGCGCGGGCGAATCCTGCACGCCGTAGTAGGGCAGCGTCATGGTCGGGTACACGGCGTAATAATCGGGCTGGAAGTGCTCCATCGCCTCGTAAACGGCCCCCGGCCCGCTGCGGCTGACCGATGCCATGCCCGCCGTCGTCAGCCCGACGACATCTACCGTGTATCGGTCGCCCACATAGCGCATCGCGCCCACATCGTGCACGGCGATGCGGGCATCCGGCGGCGTGTTGGCCCGCAGCCAGTCGGCCAGCACGGACTGCTGCGTGGCGGTGGTGGTGGTGTCCAGGACGTAAGCCGCCCGAAAATCGCCCAGTGTATAGAGCGTCCACAGCACGACGGCGGCACTCACCACCGCCCGCCCTGCCATCAGCCCCCCTCGTCCCCGGCGCCGCCCGATTTCCCCGATCAGCGCGACCAGCGCCACCGCCAGCGGGACGATCAGCGCCGGGTAGAAGGGCATCTGGTAGCGGTGATGATGCCAGGTGGCGGTTTGCAGGGTGGCCGTCGCCGCCGTGCCGAGCAGCACCCAGCCCGCCATGACCAGCGCCAGCCGCCGCGCCCGCGTCCCGCCGCGCACCCACAGCACGCCCAGCCCGATCGTGGCCAGCGCCTGTGCCAGGGGGAAGGCGTGCCAGCGCCCATCCAGCGCCGGGCCGCCGAAGAGCTTGCCCAGCAGTTCCAGCGTGGTGACGATGACCACGAATACAATCCGATCCGGGTAAAACGGCACGACCGTCAGCCAGGATTTGGCCTGCAGGCCCGTCGCGCTGAACGTACCGGTCATAATGAGGTTGATCAGCGGCACGATCAGCGCCGCGCCGAGCGGGATCAGCGCCCACAGCAGCAGCCGATTGCGACCCGTCCCCGTCTCCCGCTCATCACGCACCAGCCACAGCGCCAGCGGCAGCATGACGGCCAGGATCAGCGCCTCCGGGCGGGCCAGGACGGCCAGCGAGGCAAAGAGCGTCGTCAGACGCGGACGATCGGCGGCAAAAGCCCACAGCGTGGCGATGACCAGCGCGATCAGCAGCCCCGTTTCCATGCCGCTGAAGAACGCCCAGGCCATCCAGCCGCTCCCTGCAAACAGCAACCCGGCCAGCAATCCGGCAGCAGCAGGCGCGGATGATCTCTCGCCGTGTGGTCTCTGGCCTGCCTCCAGCAGTGCGGCGGTGCGGCGGGCCAGATCGGCCAGCAGCGCGGCGGAGACCACGAACAGCCCACCGCCAAACACCAGCGTCACGCCGGGCATGGCCGCCCTGCCGATGCCGAGCGCAAAGCCCGCCGCCAGCAGCAGCATATACAGCAGGCTGGTCGCGCCGGTGGTCGGCGCATCGCCGGGGTTGTACTGGAGAAACTGGCCCTGAGCGGCCTGCCAGCCGTACTGCAGGTGAATGTAGGCGTCATCCAGCGGCAGGGCGGGCACGCCGTCGGCGGTCTGCGCCCCCTGCGCGGCGAACAGCAGGCCGATCAGCAGCGCGGCCAGCGCCGCGATCGCGGGTACCATGCGGTAAGTCGTCAGTCGGTTCATAGCCCTCTTCGGTCAGCAAAAATCGATCCGTTCAACGCCCAGAAGTATAGACGCTGGAGAAGCACAGGGCCAGAATCGAGGGCGGGCAGCGCATGCCTGCGATTTATTACATCCGATATACGGGGCTATGCCGGCATGCCCACCACTGCCGAATTAAAAATCAGGGGTCATTAATCGCAGGCGATGGAGAACACCCCGCTTCCACAAAGCGGTAAAGCCCCCGACTGCCGGGTTTTCCGCTTGACATTTTTAAGTCGATGTGATATTTTTTATCTGTAAGTTAAATTCTATAAGCTGCGCATTAAATATTGTGAGGTTAAACGATGTATTCTGCACCGAGAAACTGCCCGGTTTGCAATGGTGACATGATCATCACCCGGCTGTACTGCCCGGAATGTGACACAAGGGTGGAAGGACGGTTCGCGTTCGGCGGGCTGGGGAATCTCTCCGAAGAGCAGCTTGCCTTTGTGGAGACGTTTGTCCGCTGCGGCGGCAAGCTCACCCGCGTGCAAAAGGAACTCAACATGTCCTACCCCACCGTGCGCAGCCGCCTGGAAGAAGTCATCGTGGCGATGGGCTACGAAGTGGGCGAGGCAGCGGATGAGGATGAAGTGGATGAGGAGCTGCGCCGTCAGGTACTGGATGATCTGGCGGCGGGACGCATCACGTCAGAGGATGCCATCCGTTTGCTGCAGGGCTAGCTCCACCTGCAGCGGTGACCGAGTTCGAGAATGCCGTGCTGGAAGGTAAAAACTGAGCGGAAGGGAATCCGCCGATGTTAGAGAGAGATTGTCCGGTAGAACAGGTGCTTGTGAGGCAAAAACGGGCTTATTTGCAGCGGGTGAACCGGGAAGCGAGCTGGTTGGAACAGGCCGCAGCGCTGGGCTGGCGACTGGTGCGGGCGGCACTGCGCGGGCTGGGCTACGGCCTGATGCTGGCGGGACGCGGGCTGCTGTATGTGACGCGCAGCGACGCGCCCGATGTGCAGGAAGTGCCGTTTACCCTCCCCGGCCAGCCGTTGACGTATTCAACCAGTGATCGGTACTGAGTAAGGAGCATACACTGTGGAGCGTTTTGAACTTTCCGGCGAAGGTATGCCGCACATCCACATTACCGGGATCGGCAGTGACCTGCGGCTGCGCGGCTGGGATCAGCCTGCGGTGGCGTCCAAAGGCGATCATGTGGACATCCACCAGGCGGCGGACGGCACAATAACGATCATGGCCGAAAGCGACGCCAGCCTGCGCGTGCCGTTCGAGTCGCACCTGACCGTGGAGAGCGTTGGCAGCGATGCCAAGATCACCAACCTGGATGGGTCGGTGACCGTCAGCCAGGTGGGCGCTGACCTCTCACTGCGCGGGGTCAGCGGAGCGACGATCGGCACCGTGGGCGGCGACCTGCGCGTCAAGCGTGTGGCCGGGCCGGTGCAGATCGGGCGCGTGGGCGGCGATGCCACCGTGCGTGAGATCGAGGGCGCGGTGACGCTGGAAGCCGTCGGCGGTGATCTCTATGTACGCGATATGAACGGCCCCTGCCGCGTCGAGCAGGTGGGCGGCGACCTGGTCTTGAGCACAGATTTCATGCCGGGGGCCGCTTATACCTTCACCGTCGGCGGGGATGTCGTCTGCCGGGTGCCGCCAGGTGCTGACGTGCGTTTCCGCGTCTCTGCCGGGGCCGATGTGAGCGTAGACGTGGCAGATGCCGAGATCATCGAAGGCGACACACACGACGAGATTGTGTTCGGCAGCGGCACAACGGTGGTGGAGCTGCAGGCTGGCGGCGATATCCAGTTCGTCGGCCAGGATGAAGATTACATCATGGCCATCAACTTCCAGTTGGAAGAAGACCTGGAGATGCGGCTGGCCGGGCTTGAAGAGCAGATCACCCGCCAGCTTTCCGGCCTGGATGAACAGATCGCCCGCAAAGCGGAGCGGATCCGCGAGAAAGCGGAAAAGCAGGCCGAACGCGCTGCCCGCCATGCCGAACGAATCGCCCGCAAAGCGACTCGCGGCAAGCGCAAGCGCGAATGGTCGTTCTCCTTTGGCGGCAGCAAAACAGGACGTGCCCCCCGTTCGGCGCCGCCCGCCGAACCGGTCGATCCGGTCACAGACGAGGAGCGCCTGACGATTCTGCGCATGGTGGAGCGGAAGCAGATCACGGTCGAGGAAGCGGAAAAGCTCCTGGCCGCGCTGGAAGGGCGGGTATAGGGTGAAGGCAGGGGAGTCATGATGCTGACCGCAGCCGCTGCCCGCGAGCGGCGGTTCTCCGGCATCCGCCGGGTAGACCTGCGCCATGATCTGGGGGCCATTGCTGACCTGATCGCGCTGTGCTTTGGCCCGCGCATGGATGCCGGGGGGCGGGCCACCATCCGCGAAATGCGCGCCCTGGGACGGCTGGGGCCGCTGCTGGGCCTGATGGCCATGACAGATGACATGCTGCGCGGCATCGGGCAGGGGTTCGTCTGGGTGGCAGAAGGGCAGATCGTCGGCAATGTGACGCTGTTTCCGGCGGATTTCCCCCCGGAGCTGGGCCGCACGACCATCATCGCCAACGTGGCCGTACACCCGGACTACCGGCGGCGCGGTATTGCCCGCCGTTTGATGGCAGCGTCGCTGGAAGCCATCCGCGCAGGCGGCGGGACGGCAGCCATTCTGCAGGTGGAAGCGGAGAATACGGGCGCATGTCAGTTGTATGAGCGCCTGGGGTTTCGGGTGCAGCGCACCTGGCACGAGTGGCGGCGGGGCACGCACGGGCCGATCCCACCGCGCCCCCTCAACGCGCCGCGCATCACCCTGCGCCCGCCCAACGCCTGGCGGGAAGAATACGCGCTGGCAGCGCGGCTGTTCCCCGCGGAGCGCGGCGGGCTGGGCTGGATGCGCCCGCTGCATCCCCGCGAATTCCGGCGCTCCCTGGGGCGGCATGTGCTGGATTTCCTGAGCGGCACGGGCATCGAGCGCTGGATCATCCGCGAGGATCGGCAGATCGCCGCCTCGCTGTGGGCGAAGTCGCGTTTTGGCAGCGCCACGACGCAGCTCACGCTGCTGGTGCATCCGGCGCGGCAGGGCACGCTGGAAGCCCCCCTGCTGAACTATGCAATCCGGCGGCTGGCGGTGGGCTACCGGGCATTGTACTGCGAGCATCCCGCCGATGACGCGGCGGCCACCGCTGCTTTCGAGCGGTGCGATTTCACCCGGCGGCGAACCCTGCACCACATGCGGCTGGACTTATAGAAAGTTGTGAATCTTGAGTGAGCTGACCTGCCATATACGTCATTGTCCCCATCAGCCAGAAGTCATAGGGGCAGGCGGAAAGAGACCTGATGATGAGCGAGGCGCGGAAGCAGATTTTGAAGATGCTGCAGGACGGGGCCATCAGCGCGGAAGAAGCCAACCGTCTGCTGGCGGCGGTAGGTGATGCGCCGCAGGAATCCGCAGCCGAAAACGCGGTGCTGGACACGACGCTGACCGACGAAAACGCGGACACTGTGGACGACGGGCACAGCGCAGCAGAAAGGCCGGGCGAGAAGCGCAAGCATGACGCGGCGGACGATGGCATCCCGCTGGCGGATGGTGAGGTGGTCATGCCACCGGACATGGGCCGCTTTCGCCGCTTCTGGCAGATTCCCTTTATCATCGCGCTGGGCGTCCTGATCATCAGCGCGCTGGCGATGTCCGCCACTTACGGCGGTGCGGGATTCCTGGGCATGCTGAGCTTCGTCTGCGCCTGGAGCGTGTTCATGGTGGCGCTGCTGGCCGCCGCGATCGCATTCTGGAGCCGGACGGCCCGCTGGATGCATGTGCGCGTGCAGGAAAAAGAAGGCAGGCGGATCGCGATCAGTCTGCCCGTGCCCGTGCGGCTGCTGGGCTGGGGCGTGCACGTTGCCCGGCCTTTTGTGGACGCGGAAACCGCCGTTCACCTGGACACAGCCGCCGGATTCATCGAGGCCATGGAAGATGAAATGGACTCGCCCGGTGCAGAACCGCTGGTCGTCGACGTGAATGACGAGGACGGCGACCGCGTGCAGGTTTACTTTGGTTGAGGTGAGGGGCGGCCCCCCGCCCCGACAGCGACGAAGGAAGGTGAGCCATGGGAACTTCAGAAGAGCGGCTGCGCATTTTGAAGATGCTGGAAGAGGGAACGATCACGGCGGATGAGGCGGCCCGCCTGCTGCAGGCGCTCAGCGCCGGGCAGAAGGCCGGGGGTGTCAAAGCGGGCGGGCGCGAACCGCGCTGGCTGCGCGTGCGCATCACGGATATGGATACCGGGAAGAACAAGGTCAGCATCAACATTCCGATGGGCCTGGTCAAGACGGGCATCCGCATGGGCGCACGCTTCGTGCCCGGCGACGCCGATATTGATTACCAGGAACTCATTGAGGCGCTGCAAAGCGGTGAGATGGGTAAAATCCTGGAAGTGGAAGATGAGGAACAGGGCGAGCGCGTCGAAATCTGGGCGGAATGACGCGCAGCCGCCGCCCCTTTGCGCCGCGCCCGGCCCGGCAGATCGTCAGCGATCGTAGAGACCGCGCCGCCCGTTGGCACGAATCTTGAAAACCTCGCGGAACATATCCACCGAGTCGCGGATCGGGTGAATGCGCGTGTTGGGCTTGTAGTACCAGTGGATCGGCACTTCAACGATGCGGTGGCCGCGCCGCTGCGCCGCATAGAGGATTTCCACGTCAAAGCTCCAGCCGTCCATCGTTTGCAGCGGGAACAGGTCCTCGGCGGCTTCCGCCCGGAACATCTTGAAGCCGGCCTGCGTGTCATGAAAGCCGGGCACGGCAAACCAGCGCACAATCGTATTGAACACACGGCCCATCAGATGGCGGTACCAGGGTTCGCCATAACGCACCGCGCCGGGCGCTTCTCGCGAGCCGATGGCGATGTCGTAGTTTTCACACTGCGGCGGCAGGAACTTCAGCACTTCCTCGATAGGCATGGACAGATCGGCGTCGCAGATGAAGCGGTATTCGCCTCGCGCTGCCAGCATCCCCGTGCGGACTGCCGCACCCTTCCCCTGCCTGCCCTCGAACAGCACGCGCACGAACGGATATTCCGCCGCAAACTCTTGTGCGATCTCCCCCGTGCGGTCCGTGCTGTTGTTATCCACGACAACCACTTCAATAGGGTAATCCTGCGCGGCGGCAAAGGCCACCACCTGCTGCAGGCTGTCCGGCAGGCGGGCTTCTTCGTTATAGGCAGGAATGACAATCGAAAGGCGGGGGCGATCCCCGGATTGTTCGGTCACCAGGCTGACTCCTAAACGTCTTCAGGGCGGGTCAGTATCGACTCCAGATACGCCAGCGGCACGCGGCGCATGGCCTGTACAGCGCGGCGCTTGCGCAGCATCTTCGGCAGGCCGCACAGCCCGGCGATTATACCGCGCAGACGGGCACGTGCCGCCTCGCCGCGCCAGGCACGCAGCGCCTCCCAGGCGATTCGCGCCTGCCTGCCGAGCACCTGCCGCCAGTGACGGCGGAAGAGGTCGGCGGGGTAGTCCTTCGCCAGCACATAGATGAAATTGCGCCCGTTATAGTAGCTGGCCGTCACGTCGCCGCCGGTCGCCGCGAGGTGATGGTACACTACCGCAGATGGGGCATAGACGCAACGCCAGCCTGCCAACTGCGCCCGCCAGGCAAAATCCACATCCTCCGCGCTGAAGAAAAAGTCGTCGTCCAGCAGCCCGATCTGATCCAGCACGGCCCGCCGCACGGCCAGCGCCCCACCGCATGCGCCAAAGACGTATTCCTCCCGGTCATACTGGCCCTCGTCCCGCTGCCACACGCCGCGATTGCCCGGCAGCCCATCCAGCCGGTAGTAGTCGCCCGCCGTGTGGAGGGTATCCCGCCGGTCAAAGAGCAGCATTTTGCTGGCGACCAGGCCCGCCTCCGGATGGCGTGCAAAGGTGGCCACGACCTCTGCCACCCAGTCCGGCGCGGCCTCGGTATCGTTGTTGAGCAGGATCACGATCTCGCCCCGGCTGGCTGTGATCCCGGCGTTGTTGCCGCCGGTGAAGCCGCGATTCTCCGACAGCGCGATCAGGGTCACTTCCGGGTAATCGGCGCGGATGAGCGCCTGCGAGCCGTCGGTGCTGGCGTTGTCGGCGACGATCACCTCAAGATGCGGGTAGGTCTGGGCACGGAGGGAATCGAGGCAGGTCGGCAGATAGTGTGCGCCGTTCCAGTTGACAATGACCACCGAAACCAGCGGCTCCGGGGGATTTTGAGCGCCGGGTTTTGAATTTTGTGTCATCAGCAGCCGACCTTCGAAAGCAGCCATCACGCAGAGCGCATCCGATCATCGTCTCCAAGTGTAGCGCCTGACCCCGACCTCCTGCCACATGAAAGCAGGCGATGAGCCTCTTCTCGCCACCAGATCGGCGGACAACCTGTCGGGCCGGATTGCGGCGTGCAAAGTGCCGCGCTGCGCTATAATGGACGGCGTGCGCAGCCTCACCCAGGTGGATGCCTCTACCCATGAATCTCGCCCTGGTCCATGACTGGCTGAATCAGGTCGGC
>JALSTC010000633.1 GCA_026983935.1 Ardenticatenia bacterium | reverse complement strand
CGTTTCCAGGGGAATTTGCCCGGTCAGGCGCACGCCGTTCAACACCGGCCATTCTGGGTAGCTGTTGTCCTGCCGGATCAGGATGGCGGGCAGTGTAGTCACATCGAGCGTCAGCGCAAGCTCCACGTTATTCTGCAGCGCATCGCCATAGCTGCTGGCGTTGTTTGCACAGGTGACCAGTTCCTCACTGTCAAGCCGCAGCCGCTCGGCAGCTTCCCGAATGCGGTCTATCGAAAATGCGCTGCGTCCATGGGTTTCTTGCAGGCGCATCAGGACGTCCTGCATCTCCCAGAAAGCGTTTTGTTCCGTCGCACACAGTGCCGCGCGGGCGGCAAGAGGAGAGCCGGAGGGATCAAGGCCGCCCAGAACGCGCATTTCCAGGCGGGCTTTACCTGGGCGGACGTAAGTGGAGATGAATTCGCGGAGCGTTGCTTCGTAATCCGCACAGTGTGGGCAGGCGAAATCCACAAAGACAACGAGCGTGATCGGGGCGGTTACATCACCCAGTACCGGCGCGTCATCGCCTGTGAGGTGGCGTGGCAGCCCATCATAGGGTGTCTGTGGCGCGTTGTCTGCCTGTATAGCGGCGTTGGCAATCAGAATCGCTATAGAGAGCAGCAGGCCAGCCACAAGTACACCGGCTATCGTCCATAGGTACCGCTGCTGGGTCATCTGCTCTATCCATTTCCTCTGGTGGTTATTTTCCGACGCGCGGACGTGGCCATGGAATTAACCAGGGAACGCGCCGCTGATATTGTACATAATCCTCACCGAATTCGTCAGCCAGCCGTTTCTCCTCCAGCCGTGAGCCGATGATAAAGTACAGGGTCGCGCCGACAATGAATCCGAGGAAGACATCGGTCATTACTGGCGTTGGCCAGAGCGTCAGCATGCTGAACAGGTACAGGGGGTGGCGTACCAGCGCGTAAAAGCCGCCAATCTGGAGATTCTCAGTGGGCAAGGGCAGTGGGTCGCCGCGCAGGTAAGCCAGCGTCTGACTCAGTCCGGCAAAGCGCAGGGGATCGGCCTGCAGCACGGCGATCAGGAGACAGATCAGCGCAGCCAACTGGAGGACAACCAGCACGGCTGCCCAGGGCATCGGCACCCGCCACAGCACCGTAGCGGGGGCGAAGGTAACCAGCAGGGCGACCGGCGCAAATGTGATTACACTGAAGACGTTATAGAAGAGCCGGTAGAAGCCCTCAAATGCGCGTTCACCCCATGTACGGCGTGCCCATGCTTTGATCCCGAAGGCTGCAAAGAGACTGTGAATCAGTCCGAAAGCCAGAATGGCAAGCAGTACGACGACAAACATATGAACATCCCTCTTTACCTGTGATTTCCTGCATCCCTACCCATAACATATGACATCGGGAGCTATGCTATACTGAGACGGCACACTTGCCAAGTCTTACAAGTCTTCTGGAGGGCCTCATGCGGGCAGTGGATATTATTGCGAAGAAGCGTGATGGCGAAGCTCTGACCACCGAAGAAATCAAGTGGTTCATTGACGCCTATACAGCGGGAGAGATCCCGGATTATCAGGCTTCTGCCTGGCTGATGGCGGTCTATCTCCGGGGGATGACCCGGCGAGAGACAGTAGACCTGACCCTTGCGATGGCGCATTCCGGAGAGGTGCTCGATCTGTCTGACGTTGTAGGCTATGCCGTGGATAAGCATTCTTCCGGCGGTGTGGGCGACAAGACAACCCTTGTTGTCCTTCCGCTGGTGGCGGCGTGCGGCGTCCCCGTCGCCAAGATGAGTGGGCGCGGCCTGGGTTTCAGCGGGGGCACGCTGGACAAGATGGAGTCCATTGCCGGTTACCGTGTTGCACTGTCGCTGGAGGAATTTCTGGCACAGGCAAAGGAGCATGGGCTGGTGCTGTGTGGGCAGACGGCCAACCTGGCTCCAGCGGATGGCAAGCTCTATGCCCTGCGTGACGTAACGGCCACAGTCTCC
>JALSTC010000632.1 GCA_026983935.1 Ardenticatenia bacterium | reverse complement strand
ACTGGTGATCGCGATGGCCGTATTACTCAAGACCAGCATCGCCTGATTATACTGCCGCAGGGACTGCTCTTTTCTCTGCAAATCACGTGTCCGTTCCTCAACGACATGCTGCAGGCCACGCTGACGCCCTAAAAAGAACAGTGCACCAGCCACGCCGAGGGCAAAAGCCAGCAGTATACCGAGCAGCCAGGCATACTGCCTGTAGAGATTGATAGCCGCACTGATCCGGCTGCCCGGCGCGGACAGCAAAATCGTGAGTCGCCGGTCACCCAGGGGGGCGACGCACCAGGCGAGCAGATCACGCACGGGTTCCTCATCGGATGCATGGCCAATTTCAAAGCCGCCCTGCCCCGAATCTTCGGTCAGAATACGGCTGATGGTGGACTGCGTGGCTGATCCGGCACCGTACAGATCGGCGATGTTCCAGCCAATGTTATCCGGGTCACTGCTGTAAAGCACCAAACCATCTGCATCCAGCACCAGAACAGTGTCATCCTGGCCCGGGTCAGTCAGCACAACATACCGTCCCAGAATCGCGCCAAAATCAATGACCTGGGCCTCAATGCCTGCAAATCGCCCGCCAACGAAAATCGGATACAACAGGCCATACCATTGATGATCAGGAGCGGCTTCCACAGGGACAACGTAGTAAGTCTCGGCGCTGCGTGCCACCTCCCAGAACTCCGTCACCCACACCCGCAGTTGTAACTCTGGCTCATCGGCCTGCAGCCCTGGTGCAGAGAAAATCAACTGTGGGGCATTGGCATCCGGGAAGAAGCCCCAGGCAAGGAACGTCGGATCTACCACCAGATGCTGCAACATATGCACCTGGACATTTGCCGGAGAAAAGAGACCTTCGGAGAAACCAGACATGATGTGGGTCGCCATAACGCGAGCCCTGGACAGCGTGCGTTCGAAATGATCGGTGAGCCCTTGAGCAATCAGCGCCGCCTGTGCAGCCTGCTGCTCGTTGAAGATCGTCTCGTGATAGATTATCGTGCGCTGCTCAAACAGTTGAACCAGCCCCAAATAGATGGCTACGGTGGCAACGACAAACAGTACATAAAAGATCGTCAGCCGCTTCATAGAAACATCCCGGGATTCCAGATTATCTCGATGCCATGCCTCACTGTTTATGATACCTTATCATCTATGCCGGCTGCGACTAACAAACATACTGTTTTCAAACAAAAGCCCCTGTTCATACAACCAGGCTGTAATAGTACTGGTTGCCGACTGCCCAAGAAAACCGCTATAGTGTACACTGGAAACAAATCGAGAATTTCACTTATCGCCCGACTCAAGATTCTGGAGCGCATAATGACTTATCCTACTCTGATCAATCGCCTTTCGCTTCGGGCTTTTATCACCGGGCTTGCTCTGGTACTTGCGTTAACGGCCATAGTGGGTCTGGCTGCAGCCCAGGGCGGTGAGAAAACTCACACCGTCCAGGCAGGCGAAACGCTGGATAGCATTGCTGAACTATACGGAATCAGCCAGCAGACCCTGATGGAAGCCAACGACATCACCGATCCCGGCGCGATTTCAGCCGGTATGGAACTGATCATCCCGGAGGAAGAACCGTCACCGCCCGCCATTGAAGCCACGCCGCCGCCGGAAGTCATCACAGGCGAAAATACTTACGTCGTCCAGCCCGGCGATGTGCTCGACTCCATCGCTCAGGCCTATGATGTCGCCGTCGAATCCATCGGCTACGCCAACGAACTTGAGCCGCCCTATCCCCTCATGCCCGGCCAGGTGCTCTTCATCCCCGCTGACGCTCCGCCTTACGGCGTCGTCCCGCCTGCCCCTGCCGCCGGAGCCGCTGAAGGTCAGGGTGGCGGCGGTCTCGCCGGTGACCAGACCTACGTCGTCCAGCCCGGCGATGTGCTCGACTCCATCGCTCAGGCCTATGATGTCGCCGTCGAATCCATCGGCTACGCCAACGAACTTGAGCCGCCCTAT
>JALSTC010000631.1 GCA_026983935.1 Ardenticatenia bacterium | reverse complement strand
GAGTACAGCGTGAATCCCCGCCTGCTGCTGGCTCTGCTGGAATACCGCTCCGGATGGCTGTTCAATCCGGAGCCTGGCGAGGAATCGCTGCTTTATCCGATGGGCTACAGGCAGTTGGGCTACGAAGGACTGTACAAGCAGCTTGCCTGGACGGCCAACCGTCTGAATGAGGCTTATTACGGCTGGCGGGTGCGGGAGCAAACCTGGTTCGCGTTTGAGGATGGCACCCGTGTCATCTATGCCTCGGGTGTTAACGCCGGGACAGTGGGCGTTCAGTATATGCTCAGTCGCGGTCAGACGTATGATGTCTGGCTGGATGAGGTGGGGCCGACGGGCTTCTACGGCACTTATGTGACGCTCTTTGGCGATCCTTTTGCCTACGCCGTGGAGCCGCTGCTGCCGCCAGACCTGACTCAGCCGCCGATGCAGTTCCCCTGGCAGCAGGGGGAGACATGGTATTACACCGGCGGGCCGCATGGGGGATTCGGCAGTGGGAGTGCCTGGGCAGCGGTGGATTTCGCACCGCCGGGTGACGAGGATACGGCGGGCTGTTTTGTCGCGCCGCAGTGGGTGACGGCTGTTGCTGATGGCGTTATCGCTCGCAGTGGCGGCGGGTTTGTCATTCTCGATCTGGATTTTGATGGCGATGAGACGACCGGCTGGGTTGTGGTATATCTGCATGTGGCGAGCGAGGGACGGGTGCCTGCCGGGACGACTGTCCGTGCCGGGGACCCACTGGGTCACCCATCATGTGAGGGCGGTGTTTCCAATGCAACCCATTTACACATCGCCCGGCGTTATAATGGCGAGTGGATTCCTGCAGACTGTTATCACTGTGCACCGGGTGTGCCGGATGTGCCCTTTGTGCTAAGCGGCTGGACGATTCAGGGGTTGGAGGGGCAGGAATACCAGGGTTTCATGGTCAAGGGTAATGATTATCGCCAGGCTGAGCAGGGCCGTGACAATCCGTTGAATGAGGTGTCATGGTGATACAGGACGTCTGGGAGGCAGCATGAACTGGGGATCACGGTATGGCCGCCACATGGCGATTGCAGTTATTGTCTTTGGGATAGCGGTCGGGTTGTATGGAATGCTGCCGGTGGTAACGGCTGCACCTCATTTGCAGGTCAGCCCGACTCCGGCGCCGGTTGTGCTGCCAACTTTCAGCCCGACGCCCGCCCAGGCCATCACCAACACACCGACGCGCACGCCGACACCTGTTGGCCCGGCGCTGGCCGAGGCGCTGGAAGGCCCGACCAACATTCGCGCTGCTCCGGATATCAATGCCGATCGCCTGGGCGTGATCTATCCCGGCGAGTTCTACCCTGTGCTGGGCCGGGCGGCAGGGACCCTCTGGCTGAAGATTCAGCATCCTGAATTCGGGACGGCCTGGGTGTTCGAGCAGGTCGTGAATCTGACGGGCGATGTGGACAACATCCCGGAGATCGCATTTGCCAATGAGCCGACGGTGGACGTTCAGGGGGTTGTAGCTTCCCAGACGATTGAAGCGCTGGCACAGACACCGGGAGCGCTGGCGACGGCGACCGCTGAAGCGCTGTTTGCTGGCGTAATCGAAGAAGGCGTTACCTTCACACCCAGCCCGACAATGGGGCCGCTGCCTACATTCACGTTCCCTCCTGACTCTGCCGGGCCGCAGGCAACTGTGGTTATTCCCCCCTCGCGCACAGCCGTTCCGGAAGGCGCGCTGCCGCCGATCATTCCTATTATTGCCCTTGCTGCAATTGGCGGGCTTGGGCTGCTGGTCGGGATTCTGCGGCGGATAGGCTGAATATGCCCCGGCCAGGAAGTCGGGCTAATCCTGCGTATTCAGCGCCGCGATGGTCTGGCGGCCTTTTTCTGTGAGAAGGTACGTTGCAGCGGGGAATTTCTGGTTGCTGCTGATCAGGTCGTTGTGCACCAGGTCGCTGACAATTTTACGCTGAACGTCCACGACGGCACCTTCCGGT
>JALSTC010000630.1 GCA_026983935.1 Ardenticatenia bacterium | reverse complement strand
GCTACCTCTGGCTGCCTTTACGTCGTGCCCGGCGGCGGCGCTGAGAGTCCGTGTGCTGTTTTGATGAGCTGGAGGAATCGATTCGATGCATCGCCTGACCGTTCAGACGCGCAGACACCGGCAGGTCGTGGACATCACCGAGCGGGTCAATGATCTGATTCGCCAGCAGGGACTGACCGACGGCCTGTGCACCATTTTCGTGACACACACCACGGCGGCGCTCTCCACTGCCGACCTCGACCCCGGCACAGATCAGGATATGCTGGATGCCTTCACGACGATGATCCCCGATCTCAAGTACCGCCATCCCCATAATCCCGCCCATGTTCCCGATCACATCCTGGCCACACTGCTCGGCCCTTCGGTAACCGTGCCGGTAGAGGCGGGACGGCTGGTTCTGGGCACGTGGCAGCGCGTCGTGCTCTTTGAGTTCGACGGCCCGCGTGACCGACGCCTGATCGTCACCCTGGTCAGTGAGACTGGCGAGTCCTGATCGCTCCCACTCAGAAGCGTACCCGCCGTGCCCGGCGCACACGCTGCCGCGTTTGCCACACGACCCGCAGGAAATTCAGCGTGTGCTGCACGGGCCGGACATGGCTGCTTTCGCCCGCGTAGATCGTGCGGATCGGCACCCAGGCCAGCGTGAAACCACGCTCCACGCAGATGGTGATCATCTCGACCTCGAACTCGAAGCCGTGTTCGCCGCTGTCCAGCACGGCCTCCATCAGGCGGCGGCTGATCAGGCGGTAGCCCGACTGGTTATCGCGCACGGGCTGCCCCAACGCCCACGAAAAGAGCCGCTGCCCCAGCGTGTTCGCCAGACGGCGTGAAAACGGCATCTGCCGGAAGTCGCGTGCGCCGATGATCAGATCGGCCTTTGCGCTGGTATAGGCTTCCAGAAAGCGGGGAATCTCCGCCGGGTCATGCTGACCGTCGGCGTCCAGCGTGATCACGGCCTCATAATCTGCATCAAGCGCCCACCGGAATCCGGCCCGTAGCGCGGCCCCCTTGCCCTGGTTGGGCTGCTGGCGCAGCACCTGCGCACCGGCGGCCTCCGCACGGGCGGCGGTGTCGTCTGCCGATCCATCATCCACGACCAGTATGGGTAGATGGGTACTCGCCCCACGTACCACGTCTGCCACGCGCTCCTGTTCGTTGTAAGCCGGTATTAATGCCAGTATCCGGGTCATGATCGGTCGTCCCTGTTCGCTGCGAACGGGTATCATGCCCAGTCCTCATAGGTCGCTTCGATATCCTCCCGCAGCCGCAGGTAGCTTTCATAGCGCTGCGGATGGATGTCGCCGCGCTCCACCGCCGCCCGCACGGCGCAGCCGGGTTCATGGGTGTGCGTGCAGTCGGCAAACTGGCAGTCGGCCACGTAGGGCGCGATGTCAATGAAATAGGCATCCAGCTCCCAGGGTTCCACGTCCCAGATGGCAATGGCCCGGATGCCGGGCGTATCGGCCACATAGCCGCCCTCTTCCAGCGGGATCAGTTCGCGGTGGACGGTGGTGTGGCGGCCTTTGGTCGTCGCCCGGCTGACGGCCTTCACACGGCGGCCCAGGTCGGGCTGGATGGCGTTGAGCAGGCTGGTTTTGCCCACACCGCTTGGCCCGGTGAAGACCGAGATTTTGTCCTTCAGGATGGTCCGCAGTTCGTCCACCCCTTCGCCCGTTTCCGTGCTGGTATAAAGCACCGGGTAGCCGATATCTTCATAGAGCTTGAAGATGGCTTCCGCCTCCTCGCGGGGCACGAGATCGATCTTGTTGCAGACGATGTGAATCTCCGGGATGTGCCCTTTCTCCGCCGCGACGAGCAGTCTGTCCAGGGTGCGGGGATTGGGGGAGGGGTGGCTGGCGGCCATAACGAATACGGCCTGATCGGGGTTGGCGATGATCACCTGCTCGCGCCCCTGTGTGGTGGCGGAACGTCCGCCGGTGTGATCGGCGCGGGAGAGCACCCGATCGCG
>JALSTC010000629.1 GCA_026983935.1 Ardenticatenia bacterium | reverse complement strand
ATCCTGAAAATGGAGTGAGTAGTATTCAAAGTGCTTCGCGATCGAGACAAACAGTGTAGAGGTTTGAATTATTATAGTAGCCTGGAAATGTTCATGCAATCATACCGACGATATTGGTTTGTGACCTTCAGGAGAATTATAAGGAGACTGGGGGACAGTGGCAAGAAACTCTGAAGGCAGCCGGACTGTTTCACTTTATATTCATATTCCCTTTTGCCGTTCGCGATGTTCATATTGCGTGTTCAATACATACGTGGGCCTTGAGCACTTGATCACGCGCTACGTTGCTGCGTTGTGCAATGAAATCACCCTGTTGGGAAAATACAGCCAGCACCCGATTGTACATACTGTGTATTTTGGCGGAGGGACACCGAGTGTGCTTTCTCCACCACAGGTGGCACGCATCTTACGAAGTATTGCCGATTCTTTCTCGTTAAGTGATGAAGCCGAGATCAGCCTGGAAGCTAATCCGAGCGGGGTGGATGTGTTGTATTTTCGGGCACTGCGTCAGATTGGTGTGAATCGGTTGAGCCTGGGCGCACAGTCGGCTGATGTGAGAACCTTGCAGCTTTTTAATCGTGATCACACCTGGCGTGACGTGGTTCAGGCTGTGCGCTCGGCACGGCAAGCGGGATTCCGGGATGTTAGCCTGGATCTGATCTATGGCGCCCCTGAGCAAAGCCTTGAGGCGTGGGCGAGGACTCTCGATGAGACGCTGTTACTTGCCCCCGACCATTTATCGCTGTACAGCCTCGGTATTGAGCCGGGGTCGGCAATGAATGTCTGGATCGGACGCGGCTCGCTGCCGGCACCGGATGTTGACCTTGCTGCGGATATGTATGAATATGCATCAGGCAGGCTGGTGCAGGCAGGTTTTGAGCAGTACGAGATCAGCAATTGGTCGCTGCCCGGATATACATGCCGACATAATATCCAGTACTGGCGAAATCTTCCCTACCTGGGCGTTGGGGCAGGGGCCTATGGCTTTACAGGCGCGCTGCGCTATTCTATTGTTGCCTCGCCTGCGGAGTATATCCGCCGCCTTCAGTCAGTGGAGACAGCCCCCGAAGGTCTTTCGCCTGCGGTAAATCAAGATAGCATCGAATATGTTGACCGGGATCAACTGCGTGCAGAGACGATGATGTTGGGGCTAAGGCTGCTGCAGGAGGGTGTTTCGCGCTCCAGGTTTGCTGATCGTTTCGGGGGTACCGTTGAAGCCTATTATGAGCGTGAGATCGAGACGTTGAAGCAGGCGGGTTTGATCCATGTAATGGAAGATCGGATAGTGCTGACGGCGAAAGCAAGATTGATCGGCAATCGTGTGTTCATGTGTTTCGTGTAGTCACTTAAGAACCTAAACAGACCGACCCAACAAACCCGCAACCAACACCCTCAACACACCAACAACCGCACCCGAAAAAACCGAAAGCGCATCCAAAGAGGCATCCACATCACGAAAACAGCGAGCCTCGTAATCTGCAGCAAACTCACGCGCCCCAACCCCATCCAAAATCGCCACAGCGCGATCCAGCTCCGCCTCTCCCTGATGCTCATGCGAATAAATTTCCACCAGCTCACTACTCCGCTCCAACCCGTAAAGCACCGGCAACGACTTTTTCCGAGACACAATATCAGTCGCGGCAGATTTGCCTGTCAGCTCAGGATCACCCCAAATTCCCAGAATATCATCCCGAATTTGAAACGCACGCCCCAGGCTGCGCCCAAAACTCACGAACGGCTCGGTTTCATCCAAAGGGATGCCGCCAACAACAGCACCCAACTGCGCGCTGGTCGCGATGAGAGCTGCCGACTTCGCATCTATCATAGCCACATACTCATCAATCGACACATCAAGCCGATGTTCGAATGCCATATCCAGGTGCTGGCCACGAGTCAGCGTCAGACAGGTCCGCTCATACAAATGAAACGCCTCCAATACAACAGGGAATGGTACTTTGCATTCCGCAAGCCGCCACAAAGCAAGATGCGCCAGCGCAAACATCGCATCACCCACGTTTATGGCATTCGCTTTCCCCCATACCTTCCACACAGACGGCCTGCCACGCCGGAGAGGACTGTTATCCTCAACATCATCATGGATCAAGGAGAAATTATGTAGAAGCTCTACGGCCGCGGCAGCAGGTAGCGCTTGCTGCCAATCACCGCCAACAAGCTCCGTGCACAGCAGCACAATCGCAGGCCGGATTTGTTTACCTCTGCCAGCCTGGGCAGGTAGACCTTCCTCATCCACCCAGCCGAGGTGATACCGTACCATCCGGTCAAATTCTTCTGGCCCTGGGAGGAACCGATCCGCGACCAGCCGAAGCTCCCTATCCAGCGCTGGAAGATATACCTGAAGATACGCTTCTAAGCTCATGGCTCATGGCACCGACTTCAACAGGGGAGGTTGTGGAGGCTGACCTGCCAGAGTCAAAGGCACCTCAGCTAAAGACTCAATATCACCAGCGCCCACGCACAGCATGGCAATTCGCAACTGCGTTCGCAGCAGGTCGGCTAACTCAATTACTGCATCCAGCGACTCCACCGCTGCGCGCAAAAAAGGGCCAGCAAGTCCTGCTACGCTTGCCCCCAGTGCGATGCATTTAGCGATTTCAATTCCGTCACGTATGCCACCGCTGGCAATAAGTGGTACATCGGGCACAGCCTGGCGGGCGTATATCAGGCTGTATGCAGTTGGAATTCCCCAGTCGGCAAAGCTGGCAGCGACACGCGCATGAAAATCGGTTGGAGCACGGTGGTATTCAACTTCACTCCAGGAAGTGCCACCAGCTCCAGCCACATCCAGCACGGCAACGCCAGCGTCAGCCAACCGACGTGCTGTATCTTCGCTAAGGCCCCAACCAACTTCTTTGGCAATGACTGGCACGGGGAGTGTGCTGCAAATGCGCTCAATCTTGCTCAACAGATCAGCGAAATTTACATCACCCTCCGGTTGGACAGCTTCCTGCAAGACGTTCAAATGCAAGATCAGGGCATCCGCCTCCACCATATCTACGGCACGCTGACATTCATCAACACCGTAACCATAATTCAACTGCACAGCACCAAGGTTTGCAAACAGAAGAATATCGGGGGCGATGTCCCGCACCTGATAAGTATCGGCCAGGGTGGTATTTTCAATGGCTGCCCGCTGGGAACCAAGCCCCAGTGCGATTCCCATTTCCTGCGCGGCGGCTGCCAGAGTCCGGTTTATTTCTCGCGCCTCACTTGTGCCGCCCGTCATCGAAGAAATCAAAATAGGCGCTGCCAGGCGCTTTCCCAAGAAAGTCACGTCTGTGTTAATCGCAGCAAGATCAAGTTCTGGCACAGCCTGGTGAACAAACCTGTAGTGCTCCAGGCCAGTTGTCAACCGGGGAAACTGCACATTTTTCTCCAGATTGATCGAAATATGGTCTGCTTTTCTGTGGGACGTGGCCTGGCTTTTCGCAACTTCAGCCATTTCTCAGTGTTCCTTTTGTGTAGGGCAACGATAAAACCCCGTTCAAATATACCCTGCGCGGGCCAAAAAAGCATGAAGCCTGCACATACTGAGACTTGAGTGTCTATCAAGCAGCGGTATAATCACATGAGCGAATGGCCAATTCATGGAGGTGAATTTTCATGGCATCCGTAGAAGATCGTGTCCGAGACATCATCGTGGAACTGCTGGGCGTTGAACCGGAAAAGATTGTTCCCGAAGCCCGATTCCGTGAAGATCTCGAAGCCGACTCGCTTGACCTGGTGGAACTTATTATGGCGTTTGAAGAAGAATTCGGCGGCGAAATCTCTGACGAAGAGGCTCAAAAAATCACCACCGTAGGTGAAGCCCTCGATTACATCAACACCCGCATGCTTCAGAATTAGTTTGACCCCAGAGCACATATTCGTAAATTCAGGGCGGCCGTCTGGCTCGCCCTGAATGGCTCTTCACGCCTGAATGCGCGTTCCAGCGTGCCAGCTAAAGCCCTCGACGGCAGCCAGTATCACGACAAAGCTGATAAACAGCAGTCCGCCCGGCCCTGGTACAATGGCTACCTTCAATGAGTTCAAACTATCAATACCTGCAGCAAGCCCTGCTCCCCCCAGAAGTGCAGCCAGAACTGCCCCGGATACGCCAATACCATATGCTGCCGCCCTGGGCAGCTTTCGGTCGAATATGACCAGGAGGCTTATCGCAATTATTGCCGATAGGCTGAGGACAAACTGCTGCTGATAATTGGGATCGGCCTGCGCACTTGAGAGAAAGTCCGGAGGCGGCAACAGCAGCAGTGCCAGCAGCAGGGCCGCAAATTGTCTCCAGAGGCGGCCCCATTTCGATGCTGTGAAGTGAGCATGAGTTCCCCACAGCACTGCCAGCATAGTCAGACTGGCGCGAAGCAAGAAACTGGGGAAAAGGGCAGGTGCCCCCGAACGAATCTGTGGGAGTAGCGTGGTCCATTCAGCCAGTTCACGGGCTGCTGGCGACAGTGCAGCGTCTGAATGCCACGCCCACGGCACGAAGAAGGAGAGGGTGGCCAGAAGCAGTATCAAGGTAGAAAGCCATTCCTGCCACCTGCTACTCATGTCCTTCTGGCTCCCCCGCAAGCGTGTCAATATACTCCCGAATGACGGTGTCTTCCTCAGCCTGCCGCTCAAAAAAGTCAATCATGAACTGACTCTGGCGCTGGCGTAGCGCAAGAGGAGCAACAGCACGTATATCCTTTACATCAGCCATCTCTCGCCCATCAGCCGCGGCATGAGCCCTGGCAGCCTCAAACATCGTGTATTCTGCCCTATGGGAATCAAGCCGCAGCCTTCTAACTAACTCCAGCCCGACAGCACGTGCTTCCGGGGACAATTTGACATGCTTGAGCAGGTTTCGCGCCAGCGCGATTTCCTCTCTGGCGGCTTCTGTTGCGGATGCCCATTCACTAATGAATGCGCGGGGGTTGGCCCGGTAGCGTCTGACACGCTCATAGACCTCCATACGATCTTCTTCATCTACCAGACCACGCACAACGACACGCAGGCCGAAACGATCCATGATCTGGGGGCGCAGCCGCCCTTCTTCCGGGTTCATGGAGCCGATGAGCACAAAACGCGAACGGTAGGTCCCCGCCATAGCGCCGCGGCGCACAGTGTAGCTCCCCTGCGCTGCCGCATCAAGAATGGCATCAACAATGACATCATCAAGCAGGTTAACTTCATCAATATACAGCAGGTTGCGATCAGCTCTGGAAAGTATCCCGCGTTCCAGACGAACACGGTTTTGCTGAACGGCGATGCGTTCGTTGATACCCCCTACAACATCTTCAAGGCGTGCATTTAACGGCAGCTCAACCAGTCGAACAGGCTCCATCCGGGCAATAGGCTCTCCCGCTTCCAGCTTGGCCGCACATTCCGGGCAAACCCCTTCAGGGCCTTTCTCCTCGTAGTCTTCCGGCAGGCAGCCTTCTGGACAGAGGCTTACCGGCACTTCCGGAAGAATCCCGGCCAGGCTGCGAACGCACGTCGTTTTTCCGGTGCCACGCGGCCCGATCAACAGCACACCGCCAACAGCGGGATTGATAACTGCAAGCAGCAAGGCAGTGCGCATCTCGATCTGCTTGACAATAGCCAGAAAAGGGTAGGGCAGGCTTTCCGCAAGGCCATGATCCACTGGCTGCTCCGCCAGCACCTGCCTTGCCCCGACTTGATTCAGTATACGCAGCAGGGCGGAGCTTTCGCCCCCTTTTTCCAGATCAGGCAGTAAATCAGTTCCCATACATCACTTCCCGGTGAATATCACTGCTCATTCTGCTGTCGTTGTTTGCGCATCTCCTGCCGCTTCTGGGCCAGCGCCATGCGCTGCTTTTCCTCTTCTGTCTCCGCGATCAAACGCGGGACGGGAGTCGGGCGGCGATTCTCATCAATGGCAACGTATACCAGAAACGCCAGATTAGTATGAGTGGTCGCGCCCGTCAGCGGGTCTTCAGCGATGACTTCTACACGTGATTCCATGGACGTGCGCCCGGCATAAGTCAGTTCCGCATTGAACCACACCAGATGCCCTACAAAAATGGGCTCCAGGAATGTCATGGAGTCGATGGCCACGGTGACGACAGGGCATCGCGCATGCCGCATTGCGGCCAGTGCGCCTGCCTCATCAACGAACTTCATGATAACGCCGCCATGCACATTGCCGAGCGCATTGGCATGCTCTGGTCCCATCATCAGGCCCAGGGTTACCCGCGACTCGGCCACCGTTTTCGCAGTTTCATCCATGGGTTAATCCATGTCCGAACGCAGATCAGAAATTCGTTTAAAGATGTCAGGGTCTTCTTCCAGCACATCAATGGTGTCAAAGCTCAATTCAGCGGTCATGGGGGGCAGTGTCGCTCGAGCCGGTAAATTCTCGGGTTTCACCGGGCGCGGCGGTGGATTGCTGTGCAGTTGCCTGCGACGCTCCGTCCGCTTGCGAACGATGCGATTATCGCGGCTCAGCCGACCGATCCATTCTCCATCGGCTTTATAGACATCCTCTCCGTCTACAAAGCCCACATACTCCCCACGAGTGTCGAAGAGAAAATTACCCATTTTTGTGGCTTGCCAGTCACCGTATGTATCAAAGATGAAATAGGGCTTATCGCTCATGATAAAGCACTCCATTGGTCATTAGAACCGTCGCAGGCATTATACATCGTTTTGGGGTGTCATAGGGCAGTAGTTGCCTGGTAGACCTCTACGAGTTTCCGGGCTGCGTCCTCCCACGTAAAGTGGGCCGCCTGCTTGAGGCCCTTTTCTTTTAGTGCGGATTGCAGCGCTGGCGAAGCCAGTACGGTCTGCAGCGCCTCAGTTATTGCATCCACATCAATAGGGTCTACCAGGATTGCGGCATCGCCGGTCACTTCGGGTATGGAAGAAGTATTCGAAGCGACCACAGGCGTACCGCATGCCATTGCTTCCAATACTGGAAACCCAAATCCTTCATACAGGGACACATAGGGGACAACTTCTGCCATGCTGTACAATGCTGGCAGATCATCGTCGTCAACGAAGCCAATGAAGTGAATGCGTTCTTCCAGGCCCAGACGGGCAACTGTGCTGTAGATGGGATCATCCAGCCAGCCCTTACCTCCGGCTATGACCAGATGTATATCCGGATATGCTGGAATGATGCGAGAGACGGCTTCGCATAGTCGTACATAATTTTTACGAGGTTGTACAGTGCCTACGGTAAGCAGGAAGGGCCAGTTCCCCAATCCATATCTGGCACGGACGGCTGCCAGTTGATGGGCATCCGAGACGTGACGAAAGCGCTGATCCACGCCGCCCCAGAGCACAGTGATCTTCTCAGGCGGTGTATGGTAGCGTGCCACCAGGTCGTCTTTGGTAGCGTATGAGTCAGCCAGCACATGATCAGCGCGCAGTACAGATCGTGGCACCACGCGATCCAGGTACTTTTTCAGGCGAGGGCTGGTTGCCTGTGGGACATGCACAAAAGATAAATCGTGCACGGTAAGAATGGTGTACGTTGTACGGTGTACAGGTGGCAGGACAAAGTCGGTGGCGTGGAACAGCCCGATGTCCCCTAGCCAGTTTTCCACAGAATAGGGAATACGGGCTTTATGCCAGAGGCGTGCCAGCCAGCGAGGAGATAATCTAGTTGTATGCCAGGAAAAATTGGGCCCTGGGGAAGCAGGTAGGGGCTTATGCTGCCCGGCACCGGCAACGAACAGTTTATACTTGGTTTCAGAATCGATTCTTGCCAGCGCAGCAATGAGTTCACGCACATAGCGCCCGATACCGGCACCCTGTTCATAGGCTGGTGTGTAGTCAATACCGATGGCATTTGCCATCTTATCACCGCTGTCAATCAACGTCATTATATGTCCAATAACGATTGACAAAGAAATTCCACAGCATCACGATCAGGACCGCAAGTGCCTGCGCGAGATTTGTCCCGATCCGATTTTGCGCTTCAATACCAGTGATAACGCCGGGCCATAAGGTGTTTAGTCCGCTTGCAGCGAGTTGGCCGAAAGGGCCGTAGAGCAAGACAACAATGCCTGACCGGAACACCCACCCGATGATATTGACCAGAAAGAACTGTCCAAGCTGTTGAAGAATAGGACGGGATCGCGAATCGGGGTATGTCCAGTAGCGATTCCACACGAAGTTGCTGGAGATGGCTGCTGTGAAGGCAATTGTCGTTGCCAGTACGACGGGCAGTGCGGAATCAGAGACGGGCTTTAGCACGGTGACCTGTAACACATTTAGTGTTCCAAAGTCCACCACAAAGCCGATTGCGCCAACAAAGAAAAACTTGATAAAACGTTCGACCTCTTTAGCCTGGCTGCGACCAAGCTTCACACTCACCCGCCTGATAATAGCATTAGGTGTATAGCCGCTCATGGTACCCACGGTATTCCAACACACTCCCATTTCACGAACTGCTATCAGCGCTCAGGACTGCAAGCAGTCCCATCATAAAGCCCAGATGTAGAAACAGGTTATTAACATAAAGTTTATCAACGACGCTGTGAACCGCTATATACATCCATGCCCCCATCAGGGCAATGCTCCAGGCGCGTGCTATACCCTGCTGTCGCCGCCATACTTTGACGGTACTGACAACAACGGCCCCCCATGCCAGCAGGTATGCAGCCAGCCCAAACAACCCGACTTCGGCCAGCAGGTTGAGGTAATAGTTGTGGGCATGGCCCAGGGCAATGGGCCAGTTGATAAGTGCATATTGGGGATACGCAGCTTCATAATTGCCGAATCCCACACCCAACCATGGATAATCCTGCGCGATCATTGCGCCAACCTGCCAGTGTGCGGCACGCTCGATAACTGCATAATTGTCATCGGTTATTTTCAAGCCGCGGGCATCATTTGCTGCCGTCAGGTCACCCACGAAGCTTGTCATGCGGGCGCTGATGGTAGAGGGTACAAGGCCATTGTTCCAGGCCATCACGCCAAGGATCAGAATGGCTGCGAGCAGCACCAACCCTCTGGTGACTGAGCGAGGGATCATCAAGAGCATAACGACAACTGCACTGGCAAAACCCATCCACGCCCCCCGGCTCCAGGAGGTGATCAGGCCACCAAGAATCAACCCACTTATTCCCACGTAAAACACCACAGCCGCTGCTTCTTGCCAGATCGTTGTACGCCAATTGCGATTGGCGATCCTCTGCCACAACTGCCCGGCATAGGCCAGCGTTGAACTGAGCGCCAGGGGTAAGGTGATGCCCATGAATGCGCCAAACGGATTTGGCTGCCCGAAGCTCCCG
>JALSTC010000628.1 GCA_026983935.1 Ardenticatenia bacterium | reverse complement strand
CTGTGTTATGCCCCAGGAACCAGAAGAGAACGGAGAGAAACAGCACGAAGATCAGGTTGTCCTGGCTGATGCCACCGCTTATCAGCGCTTCCAGCCAGGCCCCCGTGCGAACGGTCAGTGCGTAGAGGCGGGAGGTCAGCGAGCCTTGTTCCAGATTCAGAGCGGTGATCAGCCCGATGAACCCGATGCCATACACACCGGATAGAATCAGTGACAGCAGTTCCCCGTAATGGCTCCGTGCCAGAAGAAAGCCCAGCAGCACACTCAGCACCGCAACGGGAATAAGCTGGCCCAGCCCTTCTGTCCATGCTGCTGCTTGCATAGCCAGCGCCGGCACGATAAGAGCGCCCATCGCCAGCAGCAGGGCAGTGAAATCCCCTCGCGCAAAGAATGCCTGCCAGCTTGCAGCCATGCGCTGCCGCAAGGCCCGCGGCCACTGGGGAGAGTGTTCATCAGAGAAATGCTGTGAAGTTTGCATGGCCGTGCTTTAACCCTCTAGCTGACACGATTCAGGGCGTCCCAACCCGACCGGATTCCTCAGGTCAGGGGACGCCCCCCAGAGATGCCGCGCATTGTACCGTTTTTGCCCTTGGGGTACAACGTTTGAGAGCGACCGGCTAAGCGATTGCCTCTGCAGGTGCACGGAGCACATCTTCCGCACTTGCCCCAGCCATTAGCAGGCCTAACTGCTCACGTGTCACCGTGTCAGCAGGAACGGTGGCGACTATTTCCCCTTTGTAGATGACTGCGATTCGATCGGAAAGTGCCGTGATCTCATCCAATTCTGCGCTGACCAGCAGCACTGCTGCGCCAGCATCGCGCTGCGCGACGATGCGTTGATGGATAAATTCGATGCTGCCTACGTCGATACCTCGAGTTGGCTGCGCGGCGATCAGCAGTTTGGGACTGCGTCCAAATTCGCGGGCCACGACCATTTTTTGCTGGTTGCCGCCTGAGAGGCTTCCCCCAGGAGTCTGTACGCTTGGCGTTCGGATGTCATATTCCTTCACCAGTCGCTCAGCATACCGGTCTACCGCATCATAGTTAAATACAAGACCATCGCTGCCGCCCAGCATGTGCCGGAGCCGCGGTTCTACATGGGGTCGCAGCCAGCGCATCACCCGGACGGCGATTTGATGTGCCACGGACCCCAGCAGCAGAGTCAGCACGATCAGCACGATCAGGCCGATCAGGTTTGGGGTACTCATGGCTTCTCGTCCTGCCTCTGCCGGGTCTGTGATGCCGAAGAGGCCCAGAACAAGTGGCCAGAGTGCGTTGTCCCACAGGGTATTCCAGATCAGGGCCATAACGCCAAAGCTGATCAGCGCCACTGCGGTATATGCCGCACCAAAGAACGGCAGCATCCGCCAGTTTGGGTCGGAGGCAAACGGTTTTGTATAGTAGGTGTTGAGGACGAGATTCTCTGCGACGGTGTAGCTTTTGACCATGCCGTACCGCTGTCGATCTTCTGGAATGTGCCCACTGCCTGCAGACGTGATCGCACGGGGAGATGCATTGGTCAGCAGTCTGCCGCGTATCTGGAATGAGCCTGATGATGCGCGGCGCAGGCCGGTCAGCACCTCAACCAGTTCGGTCTGGCCATTGCCCTGGACACCGGCCACGCCCAGCACTTCACCGGCGCGCACCTGTAACGAGACATTGCGGACGACCATGTGTCCCCGATCATCCTCAGCACTCAGTCCGTCAACTTCCAGGATAATGTCTTCGGGATGCGCCGGGCTTTTTTCCACGCGCAGCAGCACTTCACGGCCAACCATCATGGCCGCCAGAGATGCCTCAGTTGATTCTTGCGGGGTGGTAGTCCCCACAACACGTCCTCCGCGCATCACAACGATGCGGTGGGCGACAGCCAGCACCTCTTTGAGCTTGTGCGTGATGAAGATGATGCTCACGCCCCTGGCTGCCAGGTTACGCATGATTTTGAACAGTTCCTGCACTTCCTGCGGTGTCAGCACGGCGGTTGGTTCGTCGAGGATCAGAATCTGGGCATCCCGATAAAGGGCCTTGATGATCTCGACGCGCTGCTGAATGCCAACCGGCAGGTCCTCGATCAGGGCATCCGGGTCAACGGCCAGATTGTGCTGCTCGCTCAATTCACGGACGCGCCGGGCGGCCTCCGCCATATCGAGGAAGATGCCATTGGTGACTTCTTCACCCAGGACGATGTTCTCGGCAACAGTCATGACCGGGATCAACTGGAAATGCTGATGTACCATACCGATGCCGCTGTGGATGGCTTCTCGCGGACTGGCGAAGTGCACTTCGCGCCCATTCAACATGACCGAGCCACTGTCGGCATGATAAAGGCCGTAGATGATGTTCATAAGCGTGGATTTGCCCGCGCCATTTTCGCCGAGCAGTGCCAGGATTTCGCCTTCATGCAGCTTCATGCTGACGTTGTCGTTGGCCAGCACGCCGGGAAACTGCTTGGTGATATTCTGTACTTCCAGGACGACGTTTTTCGTGTTTGCCTGCATGTTCTCTCCCGCTGTTGCCTGAATGCTCAGACCCTACTCAACCTCGTACGGCACGCCGTCGTGTGCCGGAGGCCGTGCCCGCCCGACAAAGCCAGCCAGCACGATCACTGTTAGCAGATAGGGCAGCATCCCGATGAACTGGTGGGGGATGTTGATGCCGAAGAACTGAAGCTGCCCTTGCAGCGCCGTTGCAAAACCGAACAGCAGTGCCCCTGCCGCTGCGCCGAGGGGATGCCACTTACCGAAAATCATGACTGCCAGGGCGATGAAACCGCGTCCGCTGGTCATGCCGCGCTCGAAGGAGCCAACTGCCTCAAGAGTCAGGAAGACACCGCCCAGACCCGCCATGCAGCCGCTTATGAACAGGTTGAAGTACTGCAGCCGGTATACATTGACACCCAGCGTATCTGCAGCACGAGGGTGTTCACCGATGGCGCGTGTGCGCAGGCCCCATGCTGTGCGGAACAGGGCGATGGTGATGGCAATGATCAGGATAACGGTCAGGTAAGTAATGATGCCTTTATTAAAGATAATTTCGCCGATCCAGTAGGCGACGCCTGCGCTTTCGTCGAATGGGTTAGCAATCAGCGGGGGCAGCCGTCCGGACGTTGTGGCCCCTGCCAGATAGAGATAGCCGGTAAGGCCGAGCGCCAGCGTGTTGATCACCGTACCGCTGATGATCTGGTCTACTTTGAAGCGGACGGAAAGCAGGGCGTGCAGCAGACCCATCAGACCGCCGACGAAGACGCCGCCTGCCAGTGCCACCATCAGGCGTACAGGCTCATATTGCAGAAATGCCGGGATGTTTGGCCCGCTGAGGAAGACATTGAGCATGAAGCCAACATAGGCAGCGATCAGCATCATGCCTTCGATGCCGATGTTCACGATGGCACTTCGCTCGCTGAAGATGCCGCTCATCGCCCCCAGCGCAATAGGTACCGTGCCGCGAATGCTGGCATTGATCACGGCGACGACGGTCGCTGGTCCGGCAAAGCTGGCTGCTGCGAATGCTGCTGCTACTGCAAGCACGGCACCAATCGCTGTCGTCAGTATGGTGCGATTGTTTGATGCAGTAGTGGTCATATTGGAAAGCATGGCGGTATGCGCTCCTTTGTCCTTCGCTTAACGCTGCCCCCAGCCGGTGCTGAGCATTTGGCCGATGCCACCTTCGCCCCGAATACGGTAAATTGCCCGAACGATCTGATCGGCGGCCACGAACATCAGGATCAATGCCTGCACAACCAGGATGATTTCGCTGGGTACTCCGCTGTTGAACTGCATGCGTGTTGACCCTGCATCCATTGCTCCAAAGAGAAATGCCGCCAGCAGCACACCGACGGGATTATTGCTGCCTAGCAGCGCGACGGTGATGGCGTCAAAGCCCAGTCCCAGGCTCTGATTTGGTTCGTAGCGGTAGTTGACACCCAGAGTCTGCATAGCACCTGCCAGCCCCGCCAGCGCACCGGCAATGACCATCGTCATCACCGTGATGCGTTTCACGCTGATCCCGCTGTATCGCGCTGCCGATGGATTCAGCCCCACCATACGCAGCTCAAAACCAAATGTTGAGCGGGCGATCAGCAGCAAGATCAGAAGAGCGCCGATGATCGCAAGGAAAATCCCCAGGTGCAGCGCCTGCGGCCCGGGCGGATCGAAGATGACCGGCAGCCGCGCTGTTTCCATGATCTGGGGCGTGCGGGCGATCACGCCGTTGCCGTCATTCAGCGGCCCCGGTGGTATACCATCTCCCGGAGAGCCTGCATTTAACAACCAGCTGATCAGGTTGCTGGCGATAAAATTGAACATGATAGTCGTGATCACTTCATGGGCCCCGGTGTAGGCTTTGAGCAGACCGGGAATTGCGCCCCATAACGCGCCGCCGAGTGCGCCGGCCAGCAGCGATAGCGTGATGTGTACGATCGCCGAAAGAGTCGGGTTTCCCAGGTCAACCTGCAGAGCAAAGCCTACCCATGCGGAAGTCACCGAGCCAATGATCAATTGGCCCTGTGCGCCGATGTTGAACAGGCCGCCTTTGAATGCGAAGGCAACGGCCAGACCGGAAAAAACCAGCGGCGTCATTTTGACCAGCGTGCGGGTCATACTGCCCGCATCACCGAACGCGCCATCTATCAGGCCCAGGTAGGCTTCTCTGGGGTCGAAGCCCGCCAGAACAATGAAGATCGCGCCAATGACAACTGCTGTGAAAACTGCCAGAAGGGGAACCGCTGCACTCCCCACGAGGCGGCGCAGCAGGCCGGGCGACCGGGGGGAGACTGTTGCCGTGATAGAGGCTTCACTCATAAGATGTGTTTCCTTTTGCAGCCAGATGGGGCTGGTTAATCATACCGAATCGCTGCGTTTCTTCCCACAGGTATGCACGGGTGAATTATATCCGGAGCATGGCTGAACACAATATGCCCGAAGGCTACCTGTGTTATAATGCGCTCTGGTTTTAGCAGCGCAGCACATGTGCAACTGTGAGGGTGTCAGGATATGGGCAAGATTCATGACGTGGTGATCAAACCGCTGGTGACTCATGCAGATGATAGGGGCTACTTCCGCGAGATACTGCGGGACGACGATGGACTGCTGCGCCGCTTCGGGCAGACCAGCATGACTAAAACATACCCCGGCGTGATCAAGGCATTCCACTGGCATAAGAAACAGGATGATCTGTGGTATGTTGCTGATGGAATGGCCCGTGTGGTGCTCTATGATCAGCGTGAGGAGTCGCCAACCTACGGCGAGACACAGGTCATCTACGCTGGTGAAGACAATCCGGTGCTGATCCTGATTCCTGTTGGCGTGGCCCATGGGTATCAGGTTCTGGGGAATAAGCCGGTGCTGCTGTTCTACCACACGACATCCAGCTATAATCCGGATGATCCCGATGAGCAGCGCATTCCCTATGATGATCCGACCATTGGCTTTGACTGGTCAATCAAGTTTCGCTAGGCGGTGGAAAAAGGCCATCGAAGCTCACTTGCCACAGATGCCGCTGGCTAGCATAATTAGCTGCATATATGATGACTCTACGCTTGCGCTCTGCGTAAGTACCTGTTTGCCGAAATAAGGATCTGCTGTGCCGCGAACAATCTGGTTTTTCGTCATTGCATTTGTGTTTGTGTTGAGTGCTTGCAGCGGGGGAGAGGCGGTTTCCAATTCAATTACTGACATACCCTCTGTGACTGATGTACCAGTTGGCCAGGACGAGTCGGTGGCTCCGCCTGCTGAGCCGACGGAAGCATTGGCTGCGCTGGTCAATGGTGAGCCGATTACCCTGGCGGCGTTTCAGGGTGAACTGCGGCGGCAGGAGGCGCGTCTGGCTGATGCCGGTGTGATCCCTGCCGATCGTGCGGCTTTCGAATCGTCGGTCTTGAACAGCATGATCGATCAAGTGCTGATCGAACAGGCGGCAACTGTACAGGGACTGACGGTAACCGATGAAGAAGTGGATACCGAGATCGCGTTGAACATCGAATTGGCGGGCGGTGAGGCTGCCTGGCAGACCTGGCTGGAGCAGAATCTGTTCACGCCAGAGGAATACCGCGCTTCAATTCATTCGGCGCTGCTCACCGCCAAGATTCGCGACCAGGTTATTGCCACAGTGCCCGATGCTGTCGAGCAGGTGCATGCCCGGCATATTCTGGTCAGTACACAGGCTGAGGCGCAGGAACTTTATCAGCAGTTATTGAATGGTGCCGATTTTGGGGAACTGGCCTTCCGCTATTCGCTTGATGTCAGCACCCGCGAACTGGGGGGGGATCTCGGTTGGTTCGCTCGCGAGCAGCTCACGGAGCCGGTTGTTGCTGATACGGCTTTTTCCCTGGAGCCGGGACAGATCAGCGAACCTGTCGCCAGCCGGCTGGGTTACCATATCATCCAGACGCTTGAGCGGGTGGATGATCGTCCGCTGGACGAGTCGGCGCGGGCAGCACTTTTTGAGATGACTTTTGAACGGTGGCGGCAGTCTTTGTGGGAGCAGGCCACAATTGAACGTTTTATCGGCGGATAATCTCCAGTAGAGGGGCCTATGTTTGGGGAAGGGCGCAATCGCGTTTTCAACTTTGTCACAGTGTTTTTTCTGGTGCTCACCATTGCCTGCCTGGTGCTCACGGCAGTCTTTGCGGCGGGCATAGTGCCGGTGCCGTTTCTTGCTCCCAGGCCGCCAGTGATTCCGCAGGTTGCAGTGGTGCCCAGCCCCACGATCACGAATACACCGATTCCGCCAACCTGGACATTTACGCCCAGCAAGACGCCCACGCCCAGTTCGACGCCAACCGCCACTTCTTCCCCGACCCCCTCGCTGACGATCACCTCAACCCCGGGGCCGACGGATACACCCACCATTACACCGACAGCATCAGAAACGTATACCCCGACGCCAACGGAAACTTTCACGCCCTCGGTGACGCCAACTGGCCCAACTCCGACTTTCACCCCTACGCCGTCGCCGTTTCCCTTTGTGCTGCAGGGTAACTCGGTGGTGTTTACCGCCAACTTTGCCAATACGGCTGGCTGTGCCTGGCAGGGCATTGGCGGGCAGGTGTTTGGACTCAGCGGCGAGGGGCTGACGGGCTATCAGGTGCGTATCACAGGGGGGGGCCTGGGCGAAGGCGGTGCTGGCGTGGTTGTGATGACCGGCTCTAACACACTTTATGGGCCGTCTGGCTGGGAGCAGTTCGTTGCCGGGCAGACGAACAATGAGACTTACTTTGTCGAACTGCTCAGTCCGCAGGGCACGCCCATTTCGCCGACGGTACAGGTGACGTTCCCCAACAACTGCGCTCAGAATCTTGCGCTGGTGAATTTCGTCCAGACAAGGCCCTACTGACGGCGCGGCTGCCATGAGCGATAACCCTTACCTGCCTGATGACCTGCCGGAAGATGCACTGACTGACACGGACGAGAGGCAGCAGCGTTCAGGCTGCCTGTCGCCGAACGCGATCACGTTGATTTTTCTGGTATTGACGGGGCTGGTGATTATTTACGTGGCAATCCTGCTGGCGAATCCGTACGTGCCGATCAACCCTTTTCCACCGCGCACGCCTCTGCCCGTTTATGTCGTTGCGACTGCGGACCCAAACCGTCCCACCGATACACCGCCGCCGACCAAATTACCGGAGACGCCGCGTTTGAGCACGGCTGCACCGACCATAACCCCCACGCCAACCGCCACATCTTCCCCGCTGCCGACTGCCACACAGATCATTGCTTCGCCGCCGCGTTTGCCTTCGGCAACGCCTGTGCTGCCAACGCCAACGTTGATCAGTGGCGGTGGGGCTGCTGCTGCGGTTGAAGGCGTATTCACGCCGCCCCCATCGGGCGACCCGGCACAGTATACGCCATCGGCATTTCCCTTTACCGTTTACGAAGATGCGGTGACGTATATTGCGAACCCAAACGATCAGGGCTGCCGCTGGGCGAGTATTGCCGGTTCGGCCACCGATCTGGAAGGGCAGCCGATTTCCGGGCTGGCCGTCCATGTGGTTGGCGAGGGGATAGACGAGATTCGCTTCACCGGGACGGCGCTCACCTATGGCCCCGGCGGCTTTGAGATTTTTTTGAATGGTGCGCCGCTGCAGGGTGAGTATGTCGTGCAGCTTCTCAGCCAGACCGGCTCCCCAATATCGGAAGAATTCACAGTTGAAACTTCGCCCGTTTGCGAGGAAAATGTAGCCATCGTCAACTTTGTGCAGAATCATGCATATTAATTCCGACTCCAGGGATATGTAGGCTGATGCCGCTGTACATCGTTCCGACTCCGATCGGCAATCTGGAAGATATCACCCTGCGTGCGCTGCGGGTGCTGCGGGAAGTTGTGTTGATCGCGGCAGAAGACACACGCACCACGCGGGTGCTGCTGGAGCATTACGATATTGCCGTGCCGATGATCAGCTACCATGAACACAACAAACTGGCCCGCATTGATGATATTCTGGATGTGCTGGAGCGAGGCGATGTGGCGCTTGTATCGGATGCTGGTACGCCCGGCCTTTCCGATCCCGGCTACGAATTGATCAATGCCTGTTTGAAGGCTGGAGTGGAAGTTGTGCCGCTGCCCGGTGCAACGGCAGCCATTACCGCGCTGGTGGCGTCCGGCCTGCCGACTGATCGATTCACTTTTCTGGGCTTTCTACCGCGTAAGAAGCACGCGCTGTACCGGGAACTGCAGCGTGTGGCGGACGTCCGCCATACGCTTATTGCCTATGAAAGCCCCTACCGCCTGCTGGGCACGTTAGAGGTGATCTGTGATGTGATGGGCCGGTCACGGCCGGTCTGCGTGGCCCGCGAACTGACCAAAATGTATGAGGAATTCTTCCGGGGTACGGCAGAAGAAGCTCTGGAATATTTCACCGGGCAGCCAGTGCGCGGTGAGGTCACGCTGATCATCGGTGGACAGCCGCACCGGGATGCCGTCTGGTCAGAGGCGGAAGTGAGAGAGGCTTTGCAGGCACGGCTGGCTGCTGGCGAGTCGCGCAGTGCGGCTGCCAGGGCAGTCGCAGTCGAATCTGGCTGGAATAAACGGGATGTTTACGCGCTGAAGCTGTAAGCGGCTGGAATACGAGAACAGGCAATGTCTCACACCCGGACTATGTCGCCAATTAACCGCGTAAGACAATTATTCAGGCCGTTCTTCAGGGCAGGAACGGCGGCGCGGCGGCTCACACTGGCGCTTTTTTTGTGGGGGCTTGGTGAGGGTATGTGGCTTTACATACGCCCTCTGTACGTCACGGAGTTGGGCGGCAGCCCTGTACAGGTCGGGCAGGCGCTCGGT
>JALSTC010000627.1 GCA_026983935.1 Ardenticatenia bacterium | reverse complement strand
GCGGGATGGCGAGTACAACCTGTGCGCCCGCACACTCGATCATGCCATCCAGGCCGGAAGCCAGAATCCGGAGGATTACTACCTGGGCGGGACGTGCTACCTGGTGATCAACGACTGCCAGCGGGCAACGGAAATCCTGTTCGATGGGCTGGCCCTGACCGACGACCCGGAAACACAGGCCGACTTCCGCGATGCGCTGGCGCAGTGCCAGGTCGTGATCACGTTGGCCCCGACGCCAACCTCGCTGTTCGAGCAAACGGCCACCCCAGAAGCACCCGCCCAGTAAGTAGCACAGGGGAGCATTTGGGGGGCGAGTCTGTGATTGAGTCACAGGCTCAGCAGGAAAAGCCCACTTTCAGTGGACTGACCATGTTCAGGGCCTGGAATTTGATTCCCCTTTGTGCGATCACCGCCACCTTGCACGGCCAAATCTGCCCTGAAATCCAAACGCACCCCGGCGCAGCCGCCGCTGGCGATGCGCTGCCACACCCGTATAATGAGTGTGGCATTTCTTGTTTATCGTCCAGGGAGGATGACGACATGGGCCGGGGAACTCGTAATCTCTTGCTTGGCTGCGGGCTGCTGATCGCGGTGCTGTGCGTCTGTGGCATCGGGGTGGCCCTGCTGGGCAGCCAGTTCCTGGGTGACGCGCTGGCCTTCTTCAGCGAAGCTGTGCAGCCCTACGACATCGCCGGGCGTCCGCTGCCCGCCAATGCACAGGCCAATGTGATCCTCCCGCCAACAGTCGGCGCGTACAGCCGGCTCTCCTACGGCCCGGCGGCAGGCGGCGGCCTGCAGGCCATCTACAGCGGCAACGACCGGCAGGTCTTCGTCACCGCTGTACAGTACTCTTCAGCGGGACAGGCGCAGGCCCGTGTCGCGCAGATCAGCGAGGAGACGCGCGGCAGTGCACAGATGCGCACCACCGTCACCGGCCTCGATCCAAGCTTCGTGCGGGCCATCGCTGCAGATGGGCGGGCACGCATGGCCTGGAGTCATGGGCCGTTTTTCTTCGATGTGCAGACGGACAGCGAAGCTGCGCTCGACGAGTTCATGACAAACTTCCCGTACTGACATCGCCGACCGCGCCTGTTGATCGGGGCGGTGTACAGAGAATACAGATCAAAGGGATTCGCGCAGATTTTTTCGCTCGCCGCTTGTGGCTGCCGTCTCTCCTGCCTCTGGATGCTTGCCTGCCTCTTCACAAGGGGCCGCTGTGCGGATTCCAACTGAAAACGGATGACAAACGTACACGCCTCCTGCCCCTGCTGACTCAATTCAAAACCAGGCATTCAGCACTCAAAACTTCTTCACAGCGCGGCTTCATCTGTCATACGCGCTGCAGGCGCTCATGCAGCGGTTCCAGCCAGGATTCACGCAGGGCGCGGTCGCGTAAATCCGGGCGATACTCGATCGCCTCGCGCAGCCACTTGAAGCCCATCTCCAGGTCGCCCAACTGGGTATAAGAAACGGCCATACGGTAGCGGATGATGGCGTGGCGGGAGGGATCGATCAGATCGAGCACGCGATCAATGGTGATCGCTTCCTCCCATTCGCCGCGTATGAGATGCAGCGAAGCCAGATTGTTCCATGCCTGGCTCAATTCGGTGATGGCGATCTCGCTGGCGCGGCGGGCGGCATCCAGAGCCTGGTCGTAGTCGCCCGTTTCCTCGTAGACCCCGGCCAGCAGCAGCCAGGCGTCATAGTAGCTCGGCCACAGTTCAATTGCCCGCTGGCAGTGCGTGATGGCCAGGTCCCATTCCCCGGCGTCCATGTGATCCAGCGCGAAGGCCCATTCCTGGGATGGATTCTCATTCCAGGGCTGGTGCCTGTCACGGGCAGTCCGGCGCTTCTGGTCGGGCATGGGAACCTCCTTTGTCATCACAACGGGCGGCTGGCATGTGTGCGTGTGCGGTCATTCTAGTATGGCCCCGCCGGGAGGTCAAACGGGCCGCGTAAAAGCGGGCGGCCTCTTGTG
>JALSTC010000626.1 GCA_026983935.1 Ardenticatenia bacterium | reverse complement strand
CCTGGTTGACAGCCCCGATCTGGCTGAACTGTTAGACTGCGCATCCAGAGAACCCCAGTGCCCGGAAATACAGTTCAGCATTGGCAAACAGGTCTACCGGGCACGCTGCACGCGGATTGATATCGAAGGGCGCGTTTATCTGGCCCTGGCCCTGCTGGATATCACGCAGTTGCTGCGCCTCAACCGCGCCCGCCGGGATATGGTCGCCAATATCTCACACGAACTGCGCACGCCGATCTCGGCCATCCGCCTGCTGCGGGATACGCTCAGCCGCCAGCAGATCGGGCGGCGGCAGCGGGAAAAAGTGCTGCGCAAGATCGGGCGGGAGCTGGATACACTGCAGCGCATCGTGGAGGGTATGCACGACCTCTCCATGATCGAATCGGGGCAGGCGATCATGAAACTGGTGGAAACACCGCTGCGCCCGCTGGTGGATGAAGCGCTGGATCATCTGGATGAGCAGCTTGCCCGGCAAAAGCTGAAACTCGAGATTAAAATCCCCGACGACTTCTATGTGCTGGCCGACCCGGCGCAGATCGGGCGCGTGCTGGGCAACCTGATTCACAATGCCATCAAGGTGACTCCCAAGAAAGGCCGCCTGCGTATCTGCGCTTTTAGCGAGGACGACCACGAAACGGTCACGATCTGCATTGACGACAGCGGGCCGGGCATCAAACCGGAAGAGCGCGACCGCGTTTTTGAGCGGTTCTACCAGATTGACGAGTCGCGCAGCCATGGACGGGGCAGCGGCCTGGGCCTTTCCATCGCCCGGCATATCATCGAAGCCCACAACGGGCGCATCTGGGTGGAAGACAGTGATCTGGGCGGTGCGCGATTCTGCTTCACCCTGCTGGCGGCGGAGAAGCCCGCAGAAGCAGCGGACGTCACAGCGGCAGAATCCGAGTCGGCGTAAGCGCGGCGCACAAACACACCGATATACGCAGCAAAACAGGGCGGCTTCTCCCGGAGAAACCGCCCTGCGGTTGTTGATACTGCGGTTACCGGCTGAGGATCAGTCGGTGACCATCTCGTACCCGGCACCGACCCAGGCATTGGAGCCGCCGCCCAGGCTGCGCACGTCTTCGTAGCCCAGCATCTGCAGGGCCATCATGGTCAGCGCGCTGCGGTGACCGATGCTGCCGTACATCACGATGGATGTATCGGGAGCGGGCATGTCGTCCGCATATTCGGTGAAGCTGCGGGTCGGCATGTTGACCGCGCCCTCGATGTGGCCGCCTTCATACTCGGCGGCTTCACGCACGTCGATCAGGAAGGGCGGATTCTCGGTCAGCGCCAGGCTCAGGTCTTCCGCGCTGATCGTGCCAAACCCGGCGGGCAGATTGCTGAGATAGGCGTCCACCGTGGCCCACATATCGGGGTCAACTGCGGGGAACTCGCCCGGCGTGACGCTGGCTGCCGTGGTGACCAGTTCGCCGCTCCAGCCGCGCAGACCGCTGCGCAGGCTGGTCACGTTCTCGTAGCCCAGCAGGTCAAGAGCCATCAGGCCCAGCGCGCCGCGGTGACCGGCGGAGCAGTACACCACAATCGGCTCGCTGAAGTCAGGCAGCATGTAGAGGTCCTGAGCCAGCTCGCGGATCGGGAGGTTGATCGCGCCTTCGATGTGGCCGCCCTCGTACTCGTTGGGTTCGCGCACATCCACGATGACCACGTCGTCCATCTCGGACACCAGCGTGTCCTCCGTGATGGTGGCGAAGCCCTGGCTCAGGGCGATGGTTTCCACCGTCTCGAACACGATCGGCTGGAGGGCGTCGGCGGTCATGACCGTGCCTTCCGGCAGCACGACCTCAACCTCAACCGGCGCGGCGGCTGCTTCGCCACCGCCGACCACGTCGTACCCGGCGGCGACCCAGGCATTGAAGCCGCCTGCCAGATTGCGGACGTCTTCATAGCCGAGCATCTGCAGGACGGTCATGGCCATCGCGCCGCGCTGACCCGCCGCGCAGTAGACCACGATCGGCTGGTCGGTGGGGATCATGTCCAGGTTATCGGCGACCTCACGCAGTGGGATATTGACCGCGCCCTCGATGTAGCCGTTGGCATCCCACTCGCTGGTCTCGCGCACATCCAGCAGGAAGGGCGGGTTCTCGACCAGTTCGATAGCCAGGTCGTCAACGCGGACCACGCCCCAGCCCTGAGGCAGGACGTTCTGCAGGTAGTTATTGGCAGCTTCCACCAGAGCGGGGTCAATGTCGGGCATCTCGCCGGCTTCGGGTTCCACCGGTTCATTGGCCAGCTCATAGCCCGCGCCCGTCCAGGCGTTGATGCCGCCTGCCAGGTTGCGGACGTTGGTGTAGCCGAGCACCTGCAGCACGGTCATGCCGATCGCGCCGCGGTGTCCGCTGGCGCAGTAGACGACGATGGGGTCGTCCAGGCCGGGGAGCAGGTCAAGATGCTGGGCCAGTTCACGCAGCGGCACATGCACCGCGCCCTCGATGAAGCCCTGATCCCATTCGTTGTCCTCGCGGACGTCGAGCAGGAAGGGCGGGTTCTCGACCAGCTCGATTGCCAGGTCATCGGCACGCACCGCGCCGAAGCCCGCCGGGATGGTGGGCATATAGGCCTGAATGACGCTCAACAGGTCAAAACCACCCTGCGCGACGGCTGTCTGGCCAATCGGCGTGCTGTCTGCCAGGACAGGGGCCACACCTGTAAGGAGCAGGGTGAGCACGATAAACAGGGTAGCAAACCGCTTGAAGTTCATATTGGAATTCCTCCTTGTGTGGATAACACTTCGGGCGTTCAGATACAGGTGATTTTCTCTATATGCTTTCCTCCAACGATTCCAGAGGGGCAGTAAAGGCGTCTGAACGACGCCCCTACTGCCCTGCTGGAGTTGATTGTCATGATGACGGCGGCGCGTCCAGCGGATCGGGCGTCGCCGGTGGCGTGTCCAATGGGTCACTGCTGACCGGCGGCGCATCGAGCGGATCGCTGCTGCTCGCTGGCGGCGCGTCCAATGGGTCACTGCTGACCGGCGGCGCATCCAGTGGGTCGCTGCTGGTTGGTGGCGGCACATCCAGCGGATTGAGCGTCGGCGTGGCGGCAGGAGCCGCTCCGCCTGTCTCTGTGCCTCCTGCGCCTTCTTCGCCGCCCACAATGATGCCGGGCAGCAGACTCTCGATGTCTTCCGGCATCGGCGGGGCGTGCAGCACGATAACGCTGGCATTTGCCTGCAGTTCTTCCGGACGGACTTTGTCCGGCGTCAGGAAGATATCGTCGTTGCCGTGGCAGCTTTCGCAGCTTTCCGTCTGCGGCGTGTTGCGCTGGATGTTATGCGGTGTGGCATACGTCCAGGTCGGCAGGGCATCGAAGTTATTGAGGATGTCGTCGCCGTAGAAGGCGAACAGGTCCGGGAAGTCCGGCACATGCCGCAGCGGCACAAAACGGTAGGGCCTGTCAGGACTGCGCAGCGGATTCCGCCCGATGTAGAAGCCGATTTCCTCATCCTGAAGCTGGAAGTACGGCACGCCTTCATCCGTCTGATCCAGGTGACATTCGTAGCAGTTGGAATAGGCCACCGAGTGGCAGACCTGGCAGGACAGAATTTCTGTGCCGTGGGCCTCATGGTACGGGTTGCCGGAGCCGACGCCGACCACATCTTCATGGCAGCTTTCGCAGGTTGGACTCTGCGCGCCGTCGTAGCGGTGGTTGTGCGGATTATCCAGATAGTCCGTGCCGTGCATATCGCCTGCGGTGTGGCAGTCCGTACAGACCATCCGCGCGGAACGCAGATGCACATCCGGCGAAAGGCCCTCATGCGCGCCGGTGTATTCGTTCTTGACACGGCTGCCGTGGCAGGCCGTGCAGTTGCGGCTCATGGACGGCGTGCGCTCGAAGACATGGCCGGACAGCAGCCCGCCCTGCACGCTGGTCGGCTGGCTGACATGGCACTGGCCGCAGGTTGCATGGCAGTTGTTGCAGTGGTACGACTCACCCTCTTCAATAAGGGGGTGATTCTCCGGCAGGCTGCGGCCATAGAGCTTGGTATCATACCCCGCCAGGTTGAAGTGCAGGTTCTGCTCCTGATACGGCGCGATGTCTGGATGGCACTCGCCGCAGGACGCATCGGCGTCTATCGAGGGATCACGCACCATGCCCTCATGCGCGGCGTGTTTATCCGGCACATCATGCCCGCCGTGGCAGTCCGTGCACGGAATATAGCTGTGAACATCCTGCTGATAGGCTTCCGGATCGATGAGTACGCGCTCCCAGACCTCCAACGGAGGTACAGAGCCGCCTCACCCGGAGCCTTCATTAGGTGCTTCCACAACCTCCGGCTCCTCCGCGATCTGCTGGAGCAGTTCGGCATTGCTGTGGCAGTCAATGCAGTTCTGATCCGGCACATACGTGGGCGAAGGCAGCGCTTCCGGCGATGCCGCTGGCATTTCGGTCGCCGCGCCCATGGATTCCCCGACGGGCGTCGCTGTTGCCTGGAGCGCGGCCTGCACCGGGGGCTGTGACATCGCACCGGCCGCCAGCAGCCCGATAAGGACCAGCAGTAACAGTGGGACTGAAAAGAGAAGTGATCGTTTCACGTGGCTATCCTTTGGTGGCATGCCATTGGATACAAAGCCGACCAATCTTGTGTGAAATTTCACAAGGTGCTCTCATTATACACCAATCAAGCACTCATTTGACTCTAATCCTGATTCTTGTGACAATCTATAAGCAAATCAAATGAAAAATGTCACCTTCTATCTTGAATTTGTAATGGAAGTATTGTTACACTATTCACAAGGGAGGCGCCGACCGATCATGCTGGACTTACATGCCGTGCGGATATTCCTGGCGGCGGCAGAAACGGGGAACTTTTCCGAGGCCGCCCGCCGCTTGCAGATATCCCAGCCAGCGGTCAGTATGCAGATTCGCTCGCTGGAAGAGGCGCTGGGCGTGGCGCTGTTTCACCGCGCCGGGCGCAGTGTTCAGTTAACCGACATTGGTGAAGCGCTGATCCCGGTCGCCCGCGACCTGGTGAACCGCGCACGCCATGCAGAGGAACTTGCCGCTTCCCTTCAGGGAGAAGTCATCGGTATGCTGCACATTGCCTGCAGCACCAGCGTGGGCAAATATATTATGCCCCGGCTGCTGGCCTCCTTCCTGCGGGAGTACCCATCGGTGCGCATCACCTGTGACATTGTGTCGCGTGGCGTGGCCCTGGCCATGCTGTTGGACAGTGAGGCGCATATCGGCATCACCAGCCTGCGGGAACCATCCAGAGAGCTGGACTACCGCCCGCTGGCGACCGACCCGGTGGTGCTGATCGTGCCGCCCGATCATCCCTGGGCAGTGCGGGACGATATCGCGCCGGACGAGCTGAGCGAGACGCGCTTTATCTTGCGCGAGGTCGGCTCCGGCACGCGCGAGGCGGTCAAAGGAGCGCTGGCGGAGCACGGCATCGGCCTGAATGACCTGAACGTCGTGATGACGATCAGCAACACCGAATCGATGTATATGGGTGTTACAGAAGGAATCGGCGCGGCCTTCATCTCCCGCCGTGCAGCCGCCAGAGGACTCGCGGCAGGGGAGGTGGTCGAAGTGCCGGTCAGGGGGCTGCATATTGAGCAGCAGTTGTACCTGGTGCGCCATGCTACACGCATCCCGACCAGTGCTCAGGCTGCGTTCTGGTCGTATGTCTATGCGCCAGCGCATGAGGCCCTGCTGGCGCAGGTATGAAGCCGGTTGAGCGGAGGGGGGCCGTTTTGTGTGCTCCCCGGCTAGTCAATAAATGAGGACATGTCTATGAAACGGTTATGGTATCGCATTCAGGGGGGGCCGTTCATCGTCTTCCTCTTGACTCTGTTTCTCATTGCCGTGATCGGTCTGCTGGGTGGCCAACAGCCGGCACAGGCCGGGCCGCCGCTGCAGGGTGATTCTGAGGATCACAGCGGCCAGAGTTGTGGGGAGTGTCACCTGGATCACAAGGCCGCCTGGGAAACCGGGGTTCACGCCATCGCCTATGATCGCGCATCCTTCCAGGATGCCTGGGCAGAGGCGGATCATAATCCCGACTGCCTGCAGTGCCACACGACTAATTATCACCCCAATACCGGGCAGTATGACGCCGAAAACATCCAGTGTGAGGCCTGTCACGGGCAGAACCCGCCCAATCATCCACCGGAGACGCTGGTTGTCAACACAGAAGCGGAAATGTGCGGGGACTGCCACACCAGCACCTTTGCCGAATGGGAGCACAGCCCGCACGCCTTTACCGAAGATATGGGGGCCATCGGCTGCGCCACCTGCCACAACCCGCACGGGCAGACCCTGCGCTTTGACACGGTGAACGATCTGTGCCTGAACTGCCACGAATCCGCGCCGAACACCTATGTGCATCTCACCCACAATGAGATTGACATCGAAGGCGTGGATGTCACGTGCGCGAGCTGCCATATGGATGTCAACCCCCAGGGGGATGATATCCATCACCTGCCCAACCACGAGATGACGGTTGAGACAGATGCCTGCACCAACTGCCACGAGGCGCTTTCCGCCAGCGGCAACGTGCCGCTGCTGGTGGACGTGGATACCCAGTTGGCCGAACAGCGCGACGCGCTCCGCCAGCAGGTGGAAGAGCTGCAGGCGCAGTTGGAGGCCGTCAGTCAGGAAGCCGAAAAAACCAGCGGCACGGACTACGTGCAGCTAACTCAGGGCCTGATCCTGGGGCTGGGACTGGGCATCACCATCATCTGGGTGATCATGCGCCGCGACAATGGCAACAACAAAAGCAAGAAACAGTAAAAGAGTGGATGGGGGCTAACCATGAACGAAATCGACACGACCCTCCTGACTCGCCGTGATCTGTTGAAGATTCTGGCCGGGGCCGGGATATCCGCCGCCGTTGCGGTGGCGCTGGCCGACCCACTGTCGCCAGCCGTCGAGCAGATTTTCTCCGGGCTGGAGGCACAGCGGCAGGCCGAGAATCCCGAGCATCAACCGCACTGGGGCATGGTCATTGACCTGAGCAAGTGCATCGGCTGTGAATACTGCGTCTACGCCTGCCAGGCGACCAACGATGTGGCCGATGATATGCGCTGGAACATCCATCTGGTGGACGAGACGCCAACCGGCGACACCTTCCATGTCACACGCCCCTGCCTGCACTGCCAGAATGCGCCCTGTGTGAGCGTGTGCCCGGTCGGGGCCACCTACAACCGCGAGGATGGGCTGGTCGTTATGGATTATGACAGGTGCATCGGCTGCCGGTACTGCGAGACGGCCTGTCCCTACGGTGCGCGCTCCTTCAACTGGCGCGACCGGGCGGACGAACCGAACCCGCATGTGCCGCAGTGGGGCACCCCGGAAGTGGAACGCCGCCCGCGCGGCGTGATGGAAAAGTGCACGTTTTGCATCCACCGTATCACCGGCGCGCTGGAACAGGGGCTGACGCCCGGCGTAGACCCGGAAGTCACCCCGGCCTGTGTGAATATCTGCCCGGTGGATGCGCGGCACTTCGGCGATCTCAACGATCCGGACAGTCCGGTCTCACGCATCATCGCCACCACGCCGACCTTCCGTCTCCGTGAGGAAATCGGGACGGATGCCAGCGTGTACTATATTCCGCCGGAGGGATTGGCCATATGACCGCAGTAACCCGCTTTGTCCGCCGTTCGCCGATTTTTTCGGCGTGGATCGCGCTGCTGGCGATCATGTTCGGGATCGGCATTGTGTCGATCATCTACGTCCTGATTCACGGCCTGCAGGTGACCAACCTGTCCGACCAGCTTCCCTGGGGGCTGTGGATCACGGTTGACCTGTCGTCTATCGCGCTGGGCGCGGGGGCCTTTACGCTGTCGGCTTTCGTGTACATCTTCAATATGAAGCGCTATGAGGCCATTGCCCGCGCCGCCGTTGTCGTCGGCCTGCTGGGCTACTCCTCAGCGATGATTGCCCTGTTCGTGGATATCGGGCGGCCAGACCGCTTCTACTTTCCGGTCATTTTCTGGCAGGTGCATTCCGTGCTGTGGGAAATCACCATGTGCGTGGTCTTCTACAGCAGCGTCCTGCTGATGGAAGTATTCCCGATTATCGTGGAGAGCACGCCCCTGCGCAATATTCGCTTCCTGCGCGGTCTGGCGCATTTTCTGCACCGCATTATGCCCATCGCGGCGTGGATCGGGATGGGCCTGTCGCTGCTGCATCAGTCATCGCTGGGCGCGACCTACGGCGTGCTGATCGCCCGCCCGGTGTGGTTCTCGCCGAGCGCACCGGTGCTGTTCATCCTGTCTGCCGTTGCGGGCGGGATCGCGCTGACGCTGACCGTCACGCTGATCACCGCCGATCTCAAACGTAAGTGTCTGCTGCCGCCGGATATCCTCAACAACGTGGCGCGGTTTGCCGGTTTTGCGGCCCTGGCATACCTGTACCTCAAACTGTGGAGCTGGGCGGTGACGAACTATTACAGCCATCCGCCAGCCATTCGGCATGACCTGGAGCTGCTGGGGGAGCACACCCCCTACGGTTTCACCTTCTGGTGGTTTGAGATTCTGCTGGGGGCGCTCATCCCGGCGATCATCTACCTGTGGCCGCGCACGCGCCGCAACCGCTACGCCCTGATGTTGGCCGGGCTGCTCTCCGCGCTGGGTGTGGTCGTCTTCCGCTGGAATATGACACTTTCCGGCTTTGTCGTGCCGATGGACTGGTCACCGGGGGTGGCGAACGTGTTCACCCCGGCCACTTACTGGCCGTCGCTGGTTGAATGGGGCGTGGTTGTGGGGATTGTTGGCTACTGGCTGCTGGCCTGGAGCCTGGCGGCACGCTTCCTGAAGCTGTATCCCTACGAACGTACGATCGAAGAGGCACGACGGGAAATGCTCGAACGGGCGGCAGCGGAGCGCTCCGCCCTCGACGAATCGGCACCCGCTCCTGCCCGCTGACAATAGAAAATCCTCCGAAGCACCCCTCCGACAGCCGGGGCCGTTCAGACACACGGCCCCGGTTTGTTATCGGCCAGGGCCGGGTTACAATCTGCCTGCGTACACTGCCTGTTCAGGGAGCAGTCTCCCCATATGAAGATTCTGATCATCGCGCCGCTGCACTACCCGGAGAAGCTGGCTGCCGCGCCGCCCGGCGAGCCTGACCCGCTCTTCCCGCCGAACATGGCGCAGTATTTCTGGGTAAAGGCCCTCAGGGCGCTGGGGCATGAGGTGCACGCCTTCTATCGCAGCGAGCCGGCCCTGCCGCTGCCGCGCCGCCTGAGCACACACCGCATCGTGCGCGGCCTGTCGCAGCATGTGCCGCGCCTCAACCCGGACTACCGGCGGCG
>JALSTC010000625.1 GCA_026983935.1 Ardenticatenia bacterium | reverse complement strand
GCCCGGCCAGGTCCGCCGCCGTTTCGATGCCGGTGCTGATCGGTGCGGCTATCCCCACCGGGAACTGTTGATACCACTCGAACACGTAGACCAGCGGACGGCCCCCCGCGCGGGCCAAAATCACCTGCTCGCCGCTGATGAGAGCGAACTGCAGGTCATTGGTTGCCAGCCGTTCGACGCCGACGGTCTCGTCGCCGTATTCCAGCGTGACGCTTACTCCGGCCTCCTCTGCAAAGTAGCCTTTTTCCAGGGCCACATAAACCGGCGCAAACTGAATATTGGGGATGAAGCCCAGGAACAGCGTCAGCGCCGGGAGCGCCTCCTGGGCCAGGGCGGGCGGCGCCCCGGCGGTCAGCAGCGGGAAGATCAGAATCAGGCTCAGCAGTGCGGCGATCGGACGTTTTTTCATAGTGGCTCTCCTCTTATGTAGGGCAGGCCAGACAGACGCTGATTCCACGCCGATACAGGCTGCAGGCCCCGTCGCACTGCCCGCCAACCAGCCGGGCATGCTGCACAAAAAGCCCCGGAGGGTCTGCGGGCAGCTCCGGGGGACACGAACAGCCAGCGGCAGCCGGTTATGACTGCCGTATAAGTAAAAAAGCCCCGAACATCAAGTCCGGGGCCATTGCATACGCAGGCAGCACAACAGGCCATCGCCATAATGGACGGCTGTCGTCAGCACCTTCTCTCATCCGGACTGTTACCGTCGGCTCTGGCCTTTCACCAGATCCACCGGCATGGCAGCGGTTGCCGCCATGACGCACCGGCCTGCTGCGCCGCAAAAGCGGCAGCAAGGCCGATGACTCGGGTCGCGGGCTTGGGCGGACGGCGTCCGCACCTCACCGCCGGTCGGGAATTGCACCCTGCCCCGAAGGTCGCATTATACGGTTGTTGGTGACACGTCTTGATTATACCAGGCATTCCCGGAGCGCCCAATTTGCCCGATATGCAAACCGCGCCAGACGATATCCGCTGACCCCGATCTTTCGCCAGATGCTGGCGAGTGCCTCGCTTCCCACAGGAAAATTTGTACAATAGTCCGGCGTGACACTACACCATGGAGCGACTCCCTTTGAAATTCCGCATGTTGGCGGTCATGCTGGCTGCCGTGCTGCTTCTGACCGTGCTGGCTTCGCAGGCGCTGACTTCTACCGGGCCGGAGCGCCGGACGATCACCGTCTTTGCTGCCGCCTCGCTGACCGACGCTTTCACGGAAATCGCCGCCGCTTTTGAGGACGCGCATCCAGACGCGGCGGTCACGCTGCACTTTGCCGGGTCGTCCACACTGGCCGCGCAGCTCATCGAGGGTGCGCCCGCCGATGTGTTCGCCAGCGCCAACGAACGCCAGATGGAAGCGGTGATTCAGGCCGGGCGGATCAGCAGCCCGGCAGTGGCCTTTGCCCATAACCGCCTGGTGCTGGCCGTGCCTGTGAACAACCCGGCCCATATTGAGAGCCTGCGCGATCTGGCGGCTCCGGGCGTGCTGCTGGTGCTGGCTGCGCCGGGGGTGCCTGTCCGGGAGTACACCGAGCAGCTTCTTGACCGCCTGGCTGTCCGGCCCGGCTATGGCAGCGCCTACCGGGCGGCGGTGATGGCCAACCTGGTATCAGAAGAGCCGAATGTGCGGCAGGTCGTGGCCCGGCTTGCGCTCGGCGAGGCCGACGCCGGGATCGTCTACCGCTCGGATGTGACCGCCGACGTGGCCGATCAGATTGTGGCGCTGCCCATCCCCGATTCGCTCAACCCGACCGCCACGTATCCGATCGCCGTCACCGCGGACAGCCGCCAGCCCGCACTGGCGCAGGCCTTCGTAGATTTCGTACTGGGCGCGGAGGGGCAGGCGGTGCTCTCCCGATGGGCCTTCATTTCGGCAGAGGCCGACGGTGGGCGGTAGGCGGCCCCGTTCGGCGGCAGATGCGCTGCTGACTGCTGCGGGCACATTGGCCGTGCTGCTGCTCGGTCTGCCGCTGGTCGTGCTGG
>JALSTC010000624.1 GCA_026983935.1 Ardenticatenia bacterium | reverse complement strand
CACCCATTCGCCAGGGCCAATCAGATACCAGTTGTGGCCGTCAAGGGTCACCGTGGCGTAGATGTTGACGCGCTCGTAGCGGTAATGCAGGCGGGCGCGATCGATGACCTGCGGGCCGCCGGGATATTCGGCGGTGTAAGTGTTGATCAGAATCCAGGCCAGGGGGTAGGCCAACGGCTCCACGATCTGTACACCGGCGAAGGTGCTGGCCTGCTGCGCCTGCACATCCTGCGCACGCACCCATTCGCCCGCGTTGATCTCCACCCAGTCGCCTTCCTGGCGGCGAATGGTGACGAAATTGAAGCCGGGATCAATCCGGTCAATCTCGCTGCCGCCCGGCGAGTCGTAGATGACGACCGGCTGCGTTTCATCATCGCCATTGATCAGCCGCATGAAGGTGTACTGCGCCAGTGCGCCATAATCTGTCTCCAGCGGCAGCACATTCGGCGCGGGATGGGACGCGATCTCGGCATCACACTCCGGGGAAGCGGGCATCTCGGCGCTGAGCGCTGCACAGCCAGCATCGGCAAAAACAGGCGCTGTGGAAACCGCCAATGCCGCCCCGGTGATGACGGTGGTCAGCAGAAGTGAAACCAGGGACTTCTCACGCACGGATGGGGTCCTCCTTCCTTAAAGTCAATGATAATGCAAGATGTACATCAGGTCATCCCCACCATAGCAAAACGGCACGCTCACCGATGGACGCGCCGCTGCCGCTTTCCCTACGCCCGGCCTACGGCCACCCGGAGCCTAAAACCGCCCGTTCATGCTCCCCACATAGCCGGTCAGCTCGACGTAGCCGTAGCCGGTCACATCACCTGTGATACGCACTGCTCCTTCCCAGTAGGTGAAGCCCTCAGTCAGCTCCTGATCGGCGATCAGCGGCGTCAGCACCAGATCAAGCGGGCCGTCTTCACCGGTTTGCACACGGATGCGCCAGCCTGCCGGATAGACCGCACCGCTGTGCGGGCTGCGCCATGTGCCCGTGGCCTCAACCGTGAAATCGTCGGCTGCCAACCGCCGCGTGCTGCCGTCGGCCAGCACCAGCAGCCCACCGAACACCGGCTCGATGCCGCCATCAATCAAACGAATACGTCCCAGCATCAACTCGCGGCCATCGTCCAACTGCAGGCCGAACCAGTCCCAGCCCTGCGCATTGTCACCCAGAGCACTGGTACTGAACTCATGATCCATCCACGTGGCTCCGCTGACGGCATACGTCTCACCGCCAATAGTCACCGTGCCTTCGGTCAGCAGGCGTGTGAGCGAGTAGTAGTAGCTCGCACTGCCGGGTGCATCGCTCTTAGGACTGAGGCCGTGGTCGCCCTGCAGGGCGGGCGGCTTGATCTGCTCAAGCACCAGATCAACGGCCACATCAGCGGCGTGAGCGGTGATGCGCGTCCAGAGGGCATCGGCATCCTGCGCGGCCACTTCCCAGTCCTCCAGCCATACACGGAAAAGCGGATCAACCGTCGCCCCGGCCAGGCCCGCCCCACCCCGGCTGAAGCGCTGGTGCTGGTAAAAGCGATTCCCTGCCGCGTCGGTCACGGTGAAATGCGCCATATAGACCTGGTTGGTACGCCATTCGGAAGGTGATTCCACCACCGTGGGCGTGAGTGCCCGGCGAAAGATGGTGAACTGGAAGCCAAACCGCCGCCCATCTGCGCTGGCAAGGTTGCCGGTGTAATACCACCACTCGGTCTGATAGGCAGGGTGCGGCCCATGATCAGCGGGAAACTGCCAGTCATACGGCCCCAGCGCCCGCACAAATCCGCTGCTGTCCACCGGCAGGCTGAGCAGTTCCGCGCTGGCGCTGATCGTGCCCTCGCCGCCCGAATCAATCAGGCTGAAGCCGAACACCACAACGGCCAGCACAGTCCCCGCGATCAGGATCGATTTCCACATCGTCAATCCCTCACCCCTACGGCAGCAGGGCGCGAAGCCTGTCACGCCATGTCGGGCCATACAGGGCATGAATGCCCCGCCGGATCAG
>JALSTC010000623.1 GCA_026983935.1 Ardenticatenia bacterium | reverse complement strand
AGCCCCGCACCTTGCTCTCCGGGAGTTCAGCAAACAGCGCACGGATAGCATCGAACATTTTGGTGTATGTGCCGGGGTTGCTGCGCGGTGTGCGCCCGATGGGACTCTGGTCAATATTGATCACCTTGTCAATGTGCTCCAGCCCCTCGATGCTGTCATGCTCGCCGGGGCGGTTGCGGCTGCCATGTAATATCTGCGCCAGCCGTTTATACAGAATCTCCACCACCAGCGTGCTCTTACCACTGCCACTGACGCCGGTCACACAGACCAGACGCCCCAGCGGAATACGCACATCAATATTCTTGAGGTTGTGCTCCCGCGCCCCGTGAATTTCAATCCATTTGCCGTTGCCAGCCCGACGCTTTTCCGGCAGCGGTATCCGTTCACGTCCGGAGAGATAGGCTCCGGTCAGGCTGTCGGGATCGCGGATGATGTCCTCGACCGTGCCCTGCGCCACAATCTCACCACCGTGTTCCCCTGCGCCCGGCCCCAGATCGATCACCCAATCCGCGCTGCGGATAGTCTCCTCATCATGCTCCACAACCAGCAGCGTGTTGCCCAGATCGCGCATTCCCTCCAGCGTGCGGATCAGGCGGGCATTGTCGCGCTGATGCAGGCCGATAGTCGGCTCATCCAACACGTAGAGCACGCCGGTTAGCTGGCTGCCGATCTGTGTGGCCAGACGGATGCGCTGTGCCTCACCGCCACTGAGCGTACCCGAAGCTCTGGACAGCGTGAGGTAATCCAGGCCAACATCCACCAGAAAGCCCACACGCGCCTCAATCTCCTTGAGAATCTGGTGCGCGATCTGCAGGTCACGTTCGGAAAGTCGGGGCGGCTCGCCATTTGTACCGCGCAGGGCCTTCACCCAGGGCAGCAACTGCTTGATCGTCATCTCAGTGACGTCCATGATAGAGATGCCGTCCACAGTCACGGCGAGCGCCTCCGGGCGCAGCCGTCTGCCGCCGCACTTCGGGCAGACCACGCCGGACATAAGCGCTTCGTACTGGCCCCGCATGTAATCGGAGGAAGTCTCCTCATAGCGGCGCTGCAGGGTGCTGGCAACGCCCTCCCATTTTCCCCAGTAGCGCCGTTCATAGCCCTGCGCGTTGGTGAACGTCCGCGGAATGCGGCGGCCCTTCTCTCCATACATCACCAGTGACCGCTGCTGGGGCGTCAGTTCTCGCCAGGGACGGTCGGCAGGCACCCCCAGGGCGGCCAACGCCTCCAGCATCCAGCGAACCGTGTAGCTGTCGGTGCTGTTCCAACCCGGAGCCTGGATCGCCCCTTCTTCCAGAGATAGGTCGGGGTTGGGCACGATCAGATCGGGATCAAACTCCATGCGCACGCCCAGCCCCTGGCACTCCGGGCAGGCCCCATGCGGGCTGTTAAAACTGAAGGTGCGCGGCTCGATCTCCGGCAGGCTGCCGTGCCCGTGCACACAGGATAGATGCTCACTGTAAAGCGTATCGGTGGGGTTCTCGCGGTCGGTCACGTCGTTGATAATGACCACCCCACCCCCATGCCGGAGCGCCGTTTCAATGGAGTCGGTCAGACGGCTGACAGCAGCGCGGGCATCTTCACCCTCCGGATCCTCGAACTGCTGTGTCACCAGACGATCCACCACAATCTCGATCGTGTGGTTCTTATAACGATCAAGCTCAATGTCCTCATTCACGTCGCGGATTTCGCCGTTGACGCGGACACGCACAAAGCCGGCCTTGCGCACATCCTCAAAGATGCGCTCATGCCGCCCCTTGCGATCCTTGATCACCGGGGCCAGAATCTGAATGCGCCGCCCGGCAGGCATGGCCAGCACGGCATCCACGATCTGCTCGGCACTCTGGGCAGCCACTTCTTCACCGCAGACCGGACAGTGCGGTACGCCGATTCGTGCGTAAAGCAAACGCAGGTAGTCATAAATCTCCGTCACCGTGCCGACGGTCGAGCGTGGGTTGGCACTGACGCCCTTCTGATCAATGGATACCGCCGGACTCAGGCCCTCGATCTGATCCACATCCGGCTTTTCCATCTGGCCGAGGAACTGGCGGGCATAAGCGCTGAGGCTCTCCACATAACGCCGCTGGCCTTCCGCGAAGATCGTATCGAAAGCCAGAGAGGACTTCCCCGACCCCGACAGCCCGGTAATCACCACGAGCTTGTCACGCGGAATATCCACGTCTATGTTCTTGAGGTTGTGTTCGCGTGCACCACGAACGATGATTTTATCCTGCATGATCCGCCTGATCCCTCTTCCAGCCCCCGAATAGCACCAATGTTCTATTCTAATACGAAACATCCATCTCTACAAACGCAGATGAGGCAAAAGCGGAGTCTAACAAATTGGGGTAGAGGCGACAAGGAAATGCCGACGGCAATCCAGCCAGAGGGCATGGGGATCTCCCGGCAGCGTCTTTGATGCGAGGGCGCGGCACCTCATCGGTCACCGGGGAGCGGGCGCGGCTGTTCCACCGACTCGCCCGCCGCCCCGGAAGAAGATGCCGAGACCTGTTCCAGCCCTGCCTGCACAATGCGGCTGATCTCCGCATCGTCCCAGGCCAACCATGTGCGGGCCGCCGCAAGCCCGACTTCTCCCCCGGCGGCGATGACGATGCCGAGAGAAGCGGCCAGCGCCTCCGCCAGCGCCCGATGCTCACCGTGCTGCCGGGAAGCCGGTGGCAGCCGACGATAGGCAGCCAGAATCGCATGATACAGATCAAGGGCGTCCAGCGCATGGGCACGGTCCGAGAGCAGTTCCGGTGCGGCGACAGCACGCACAGCAGCACCATGCTCAAGTGCATCCCCGATATGTGCATAGCGGCGCAGCTCATACATGGTATGCAGCCAATCACCGGCCAGCATCCGCCGGAGGCCCTGCGCTGCTGCCTCACGCACGAGCAGCAGCGGGCCGGACGCCAGGCGCATCAGCACGCGTGTGCCCTCCGCAGCCGATAAAAACGCCACGGCATGGACACCCGTTCCCACCGCCGCACAACAGGGCAGGATCACCTGCGGAGCATCCGATGGCAGTGGCATCCCGGTCAGAAAACGCCAGGCGTCCAGCAGCCAGGCTACACCGTTATAGCTGATCCGCAGCGACAGCGTTTCATCATGGCACACGCGGTGGATTTCATCGGCAAACGCGGCCAGTAAATCATCATTCACATGCGCCGGAAGCCCGCTGTTTTCCAGCAGGTAACGCTCCAGAGCGAGGACTTCATCGTCCTTCCAGCGATCATCCAGACGTCGCCCGGCAACCGTCAGAAAGCCCGCCGACCAGGTATGCAGGTCCGGCGCACGAAGTGCGGCGGCCAGCAGTGGGCGCAAAGCGCGGCGGTAGTTCTCTTGCGTGGGCTGCATCAGCGGTTAGCGTCTCTCCCGGCGACGGCGGCGCGGTCTCCTGCCCCACAGGAAGCCCAGAATGCTGTCAAGGAAGGGGATTTCCAGCACCACACCCAGCACCGCAGCCACCGTCCCTGCAATCCCGGCCTGGGGCACGGTCAAACCAAAGATCTGGCCGACCTGCACAGGCAGAGCCTCGTTCCAAACCGTGATCGAGTCGCTGACGCCACCGCCCCGGGGCGTCCAGCGCACGGTAATCGAAAGGGCCAGCACCTGCTCCCCCGCCTCTTCCGGGCTGAGCGTCCACAGCCACTCGACCGTCTCCCCGCGTCGCAGGGGCTGTTCCAGCGGCGTGGCCGAAGCGACCGCAAACGTTGGCGCGGCCAGCATGGCCTCCGCGACGGCATCATGGGTATCATAGCGGTCGGTGAGCAAAATCGGCGTTGCCACCACCGTATTCCCCTCGAATTCGGCCACAGGCTGGATGCTGCCGTCACCCATCGCCTTGAACGTCAGGCGCACCAGTGATGAACCACCCAGCCGGAACTGCTGCGGCCATTCCAGCTCAACCATGCGCTGTTCGACAATCGGCGCGGGTGGTGGCGGCTCGCCCTCAGCCGTGAACGCCATCGTCGCCAGGGGAACAACAACCTCATTGCTCAATTCCTGCGCTGACGGCGCTGAAGCCGCAGGCTGGGCGTCCAGCGCAGCAATGTCAACCTGCGGATTCAGTTCCAGAGCCTGGGGATTGGCGACCTCCACCCCATCCAGTTCGACCGGCATCGCGATCTCAGGTGCGCCACCCGGTGGAGACTCCACCTGCATGGATAATGCCTGCACGGTCATCTGCGCCCCACCGAAGGAGACCCGCTCCGTCGGGGCGGGCAGCAGTGCCCCCAGCCCGAGAAACGCGCCACCAACCAGTAATACAACCCCAATGATCGCCAGCAAAAACCGTAACATAATGTTTTCCCTTGATTTATCTACCAGTGGACAGCACGAACAGCGGACCTGCCAGATACAACGACAATACGTTTGTTATCCGGGAATACCTTCACCGTTTACAGAGCATATTATAAACGCATCCCGACCACTGGCATAGTACACAACATCTTTCACATATTTCTATCTCTGTAGACAGACAGGCCCTGCTATAATCATTTCTGGCTTGTGTGACACTCCCCACGCCTAAAGGCGGGGGCTTTCGCGCCGATTTTTCGGTAAGATCAATTTGCGCCGCGTCTTATTGTAGTCCTGGAACGAGACCTGATCGCAATGACTCAACAGACCGTCTATCTTATCCGGCATGGAGAAGTGAATGGCAATATCCTGCACCTTCACCGCCGTGTCACAGTGGCCGAATTCAACGCGATCGTGCGTGAGCTGCCCAACGAAACGATCAACGAGCGTGGCATCGCTCAGATCAGGGCCATCGCTCCACAGATCGCCAGTTTCAATCTGGACTGCCTTTACAGCAGCGCACTCCTGCGTGCCCGGCAGACGGCGGAAATACTGGCAGAGGAAACCAACCTGCGGATTATCATCCGTGACGATCTGCACGAGATACTCCCGGCCACGCTTTCCGGCCCACCCTCCAGAACCTACTCGCTGCGCGGCGCTTATATTCGCTCCGGCCTGCGCCTTGCCCTGCCCTGGACCCGTGATACCGAAACGGTCTACCAGGCCTTCAACCGTGTGCGCCGCGCCTGGCAGGCCATGACCAGCGAGACTGCTGGGAACTTTGCCGTTGTGGGACACCAGGGCGTGTTCCGCCTGCTTTTTCTCTGGGTGCACTTATCCCCTCGCTGGAAGCTCGTCCGAGGAGATACCCGCAACAGCGGCATCTCAGTCATCGCCCGGCGATTTTGAGGGCCGATGATCAGCCTTAATTTGAAGATGCATGCCAGCTTCACTATAATCGCTCTGAGCGCTGCAGCCATCATAAGCGCCTAACGCAGTGCTTTCACGCAATGGGAGGATTTGATGCGGCTTCGCTGGCAAGTGCTGCTGCTGGCAGTGGGGTTACTGTTTGTTGTGGGAGTCAGTTATGCTCCTCAGCATAACGCTCTGGCACAGGGCGGCGGGAGCTGCCGGGCGCTGGTAGCACGGGTATACCGCGCACTGGATATCCTCTGCTCTGACATGGGCCGCAATGAAGGCTGCGCGGCTTATCCTCTCGTGCTCACACAGGGCGAACTGCTCTCTGAAACCGTACAGCCCGGCGAAACATTCGATCTTGAGTCGCTCTTCACCCTGCAGGCCGGTGAACGCAATGCCCCGGCAGATGAATGGGGCGCACTGGCCATCAGTGGGGGTGCGGGGCTTCCTGCCAATACGCCCGAATACGTCACCATGTGGCTCCTGGGAGAGGCCGAACTGCATGACAGCCGCACGGAGGAACAGCGCGATGCAGAACCGGCGGCCACCTGCTACGCCAACATCATCACCGACGAGTTAAACATCCGCAGCTACCCCGGTATCACAGGCAGGATCATTGATGTCCTTCATCCGGATGAGCGGTTCATCATTACCGGGCGGCTGGCTGACACCTCATGGCTGCGTATTGACTATCCCGACTCCAGGCAAACCGCCTGGGTGTTCTCCGGCTACGTACAGACAGACTGCCAGGTCTTCGAGATTCCCAGTGTGCTGCCGGATGCACCGCCCCTGCCCCCTGAAGACTGGTATCGCGACCCCTTCCAGAACGCAACGCTGGAGACTCATCCCCAGCCCGACGCATGCCCGCTCACCCCGCCTCCGGGCATGCTGCTGCAAACACCCGACCGGGAGCTGGCTCGTTTCACACTGAACACGATGACCCTCGAACTCGAGGGGGCTACGCTGTACACGCAGGCCGATCGGCAGCAAGGGCTGTTCTTCCAGGCGCTTGACGGCACTGTCCGGCTGACCACACCGGACAACGAAACGATCAAGGTCGTTCCCGGCACACAGCTCCATTTCACGCTGGAGGAGGACACCGCAGCGGTCACCGGTCCGCCAGACCTGGAGCCGCTGGCCATCCAGGAGTTGGAAAACATCCCCTTGAACCGGCTGCCGCATCCTCTGGAGCGCCTGCCCGATCCGGGCATTGAACTGTCGTCCGCCGTGGCGCATGAAGTCAGCGGCGACCTGAGTCCTGGCCAGCCGGTGACCCTCTTTCTGGATAATCAGGCGGGCATCAGGTATGACATCGATCTGACCAGCGACGCCTTCCCCGTGCTGACCATTGAAGCGCCGGATACCCCGATCGTGCGGCCTCTTATTTCACGGGGGCATCTGCGCATGACCTACTGGCCGACCAGCGATCTGCCGCATCTGTTCACACTGGAAGCCGGTTCTACTCGCAGCGGCACGTACCAGCTCAATGTGCAGACACTGGATATGCGGCTGTGCCGTCCCGGTGGCAACCGCCAATCGCGCACGCTGATCGGCGGGGAATCCCATGCCGGGAATATCTGGTTCGGACATGCAGGCGAAACCGTCATCCTGACCGCTTCCGGGGATATTTCCCACTCGGCCAGCAGCCTCCCGGATTGGCGCTTCCGAATCGCCGAGATGTACCAGCAGGCCCCAACACAGGAGCCGGTAGTTGCCCGCATACTGGAAGGGCACAACGCCAACACGATCACATGGGAAGTCCCACATACCGGCTACTACTGGATCGAGGTCTGGACGGCAGCCAGTGGCACAACCACTGTTGAAAGCACGTGCCCCTGACAACCCGCGCAGGCTGCCGGCATGGGCGCGGCGTTCGCATCCCCTTGTACGGCGACATCTGGGCATCCAGCACACCACGCCCCTCGAAATCCGACCCATCCTGCGGCTGCTGCTGTGGCAGGCGGCGCTGATCGGAGCGTCACTGCTGCTGCCTCTGCTTGGGCACGGCTATCTCTCCGTGCTGGTAACGTCAATCGTGCTGCTGCCCATCGCCGTGCTGTTCTACGGCGGCATGATGGCTTCCATCATCCTCCTGCCCGCTGCACTGGCGCTGTACGGCTGGCTGCTTTTTGACATCGGCATGCATGCCGCTGGCACCATTCTGAATGAGCGTCAGAAAGACACGCTGCTCCTGCTGCGCACCACGCCATTTTCGCTGCCAGAAATCTTCCTGAGCAAAATCGCGGCAAGCATCTGGCGGCAGACCGGCACGCTGAACCTGATCCTCAGAGCAGCAGCCGTGCTCAGCCTGCCATTCGTATTTGTGGAGCACATCATGCTGCTGCCGTCGGCACAGTATCCTTTCCTTGCGCGGCTGGGAATCGTCATTGGACTGGTTGTCAGCCTGCTGCGGCTGCTCCTGGAGCCGCTTATGGCCGGAGCACTGGGCATTCTGGCCGGAACGCTGGCGGCATTTCACATCCCGGCAGCGATCGGAACGGCGGCAGTGA
>JALSTC010000622.1 GCA_026983935.1 Ardenticatenia bacterium | reverse complement strand
TGCCTATTTCCTGCTGATCAACCTGATTCGCCTGCTACCGCTCAGTCTGCCCCAGCGGCTACTGATCGAATGGGCACTGCCCCTGCTGGGGCCGCTGCTGGTGACCTGGGCGGCGCTGCAAGTGGCCGCAGCCATTCTGCGCAGGGATTGAGGGCCAGCCCTGCCCCCGTCGCGCAGCGCTGTTGTCGTGTCTCCCGATCTTCGCTACACTCGTGTGCCATACCGGAACGGAACGCCGACCATGTCCGACATCAAACAACTGACGCAGCAGCAGTTCGGCCAGAATCCGCAGGGCTATGTCAACAGCCCGGTTCATGCTTCTGGTGCTGATCTGCCGCGCCTGTATGATCTGATCCAGCCGCAGCCCGGCTGGCGGATGCTTGACGTGGCAACCGGCGGCGGTCACACCGCCCGAACGTTCGCGCCGCATGTTCGGTGCGTCACTGCCGGTGACCTGACGTTCGACATGCTCAGGGCTGCCCGGGGCCATCTCCATGAAAACGGCCTGACGCAGATCGAATTTGTACAGCTTGATGCCGAAGCGCTGCCCTTTGAAGGCGGCAGCTTCGATCTGGTCACCTGCCGGATTGCGCCGCACCATTTCCCTGACCCCGGTCACTTCGTGCAGGAAGCCGCCCGCGTCGTCCGGGCAAAGGGCATCGTTGCTGTGATCGATCAGATCGTCCCTGAAAATCGCAGGGCGGCCCGCTACATCAACGCATTCGAACGGCTGCGCGATCCCAGTCATGCCTGGGCGTACAGCCTGCCGCGCTGGGAGCGCTTCTTTCAGGCGGCGGGGCTGTCCGTCTGGCACCGTGAACCCTTTGAGCGCAGGCATCAGCTTGGCCCGTGGGCGGCACGCATGCACTGCGCGCCGGACGTGGTGCTTCGGCTGCGCGTGATGCTCGTTCAGGCCCCGGAGAAAGCGGCGGCGTGGCTCCAGCCAGAAGTATATCCCCATGCCGGTGCATCATTCCTGATCCATCAGGCCATTATTCTGGGGCGTAAGACAGGAGAATAGATCGTTGTTGTCCCGCAGAATTGCTCCGTTTGTCCTTGTCATCATCCTGACTGTCGTCGCAGGGTGCGGCCCGCTGCCACAGCGCACCGAACCCAACCCCGATCTGATCATCGGGCAGAATGCCTACACAGTATGCTCGGACCTATGCATGGAACGGGGAATGTGTCGGGAGCTGCCCGATAATGAAGGACGCCCGCAGTCCATCATCCACACCCGTATTGAACCCGGAGGTCGGGGAGTCGCGCTCAAATACCTGAACGTCGGGGCGCTCGTCCGGCTGCACGATGTGCAGGTGGACTGGACACGCGACAATGCTGACCCGCTGGCAGGCGACACATTGTATCTGGTCAGTTCACCGTCATGGGAGCCGATCGATCGCTACTGGGTGCCGGTCTACTGTCTTGCCCCGGAGGCACCAGAAGAATAAGTCACTTCACCCCGCCAGATCACGGAGCAGCTCCGCCGCCTTTGGCGGGCCGCCCAGTTCGGCAAAACGCCCGGCCAGTTTGCGGGCCGTATCCCGCACGCGCTCATCACTCACCACGGCGCGTATGGCAGGCAGCAGCTGCCCCCGACTCACGTCCTGGGCGGTCAGGTTAAGGCCCACCTTCGCCTGAGCCACACGCCTCGCCTG
>JALSTC010000621.1 GCA_026983935.1 Ardenticatenia bacterium | reverse complement strand
GCTGCATTGGTCGGCGGATCGCCGCCGAGCAGATCGGAAATATGCGCGCCCTCAAAGCCGTAATCCAGCGGATCAAGCTCATAAGTCTGCACCGTGCCATCCTGCAGGAAGCTGACCCGATTGGGGCCGGTAGTGGTCAGTTCGTCCACTCCACCATAGCCACTGGCCACAATGGCCGATTTTGATCCCAGCGCTCCCAGGACATGCGCCAACAGGTCGGTCAGATCGGGGGCAAAGACGCCCATCAACTGGCGCTGTGCGCCTGCCGGGTTGGTCAGCGGCCCCAGGATGTTGAAGATCGTGCGCACGGCCATCTGGCGGCGCGGGCCGATGGCGTACTTCATCGCCGGGTGCAGCTTGACGGCAAACAGGAATCCGATGCCCACTTCATCCACGCACTGCCCGACCTGCGCCGGTGTCAGATCAAGATTGACGCCCAGTTCGGCCAGCACATCCGCGCTGCCGCATTTGCTGGTGGCGGCGCGGTTGCCGTGCTTGGCAACGGGAATACCTGCCGCAGCGGCGACAAAGGCCACCGTTGTGCTGATGTTGAACGTCCCGGATTTGTCGCCGCCCGTGCCGCAGGTATCCAGCAGATCGGTTTCAACCGTTGTCGGAATGCGGGTGGCATTGGCCCGCATGGCACGGGCGCTGCCGGTGATTTCGTCCTGAGTTTCACCTTTCATGCGCAGGCCCATAAGATAAGCACCAATCTGAGCTTCGCTGGCCTCCCCCGCCATGATCTGGTTCATGACCGCTTCGGCCTCTTCCAACTGCAAATGCCCAAAGCGGCTGATGATGTCTATCGCTCGTTGAATGTCAATCTGCATGGTTGTCACTTCCTCAAAAAATAGAATGCTCGCTACAACACGCCAACCCGGTGACCAGAGGCCCGAAGCGCTGCCGCTGCATTACGAGTCAGAGCAGGCTCAAGCGGGTAAAACGCACGATCGCATCGCTACAAAACAGGATGTGCCGCTCCGGCTGCCAGCAGCTCAGATGTCCCGGCGTGTGGCTGGGTGAGAGCACCGCCCGGCGCCCGCCCATCGCTTCTACTTCGTCGCCGTCCTGCAGCGCACGATCAACCGCTGCAGGCGTCATATATTCCGGCACAGGGTAAAGCGCAGCGATCAGCCGGGGTGCTGGCGAAAGCTGTTCGTGGGGCGGGCGCTGAACAGGCGCGGAGCCTTCGATAATCGGGCGCTCAATGGCCGAGGCAATCACCTCAGCGCCGGTCAGCACCTTCAACTGCGGCAGACCGTCAGAATCTTCGATCAGATAAACGCGGCCCACCATCAGCCCTGTGAAGCCGTAGAGGCCCGGCACAATCTGTTTCATAATAGATAGTCTCGCCCTACAATCGGCCTTCCAGGAAATTCTGCAGGATGCGCGGGCCAAAGTGGGTCAGAATGCTCTCCGGGTGGAACTGCACGCCGACCACGGGGTACTCCCTGTGCCGCAGGGCCATGATCTCGCCCTGGTCGGTGAAGGCCGTCGCTTCCAGAACATCCGGCAGCGGCTCCTCCACGATCAGGCTGTGATAGCGCGTCGCCTCAAAGGGGCTGGGGACACCGGTGAACAGGGGCTGCTCTTTGTGGTAGACCATGCTGGTCTTGCCATGCATCAGGCGGGGCGCACGGATGACCCGCCCGCCGTAGGCCTGTCCGATACACTGATGCCCCAGACACACGCCCAGAATCGGCGTCTCCTCGCCAAATGTGCTGATCACGTCCAGCGAAATGCCGCCATCATCTGGCGTGCCGGGGCCGGGTGAGATCACGATGTGCGTCGGGGCCATGTCCCGAATCTGCGCCAGCGTGATCTGATCGTTGCGGGCAACGCACAGTTCCACGCCAAGTTCGCCCATCTGCTGCACAAGGTTGTAGGTAAAGCTGTCATAATTATCAATCACAAGAATCATCTTCGATGCTCCATCAAAGCAGTGCTGCAACTGGCCATGACTGTACCACACTTTTGTCAGATAGTGTTCAAAATAATTGAAATTGTCTATTATAGGCCCCGGCAGGGGAAAGCATGCATTTCCCCGCTGCCCGAAGTCTGAACATTCATGCTGCCTGATCAAGGCCAACGTCTGGAGAGCGAATCCATGCCAGGTCCGAGCACGTCCACCACAACCCCGACCATCACGCCAGACCGCGCGACGGCCCGCCAGTTGTTCGCACAGGGCGACCTTGTGCCCGTCTACCGGACGCTGCTGGCCGATCTGGAGACCCCAGTCTCGGTCTATCTCAAGCTGGCGCAAATGGGAGAAATCTCCTTCCTGCTGGAAAGCGTCGAAGGCGGTGAACAGGTCGGGCGTTATTCCTTCCTGGGGGTCAATCCACGCGGCCTGATCACCGTGCAGCGGGATACTGTCACGCGGACACTCGATGGCGAAACCACCACCCGCCCCCTGGCACGCGGCGAGGATCCTCTGCACGTCGTTGAGGCCGAATTGAAGCAGGTCAGGCCGGTGAAGCTGGAAAAACTGCCGCGGTTTGTCGGCGGCGCGGTGGGCTACCTGGGCTATGACGTGGTGCGGTACATCGAACGGCTGCCGGATACCGCCAGACGCGATCTGGACGTGCCCGACCTGGCCTTCATGCTGCCGGAAACCCTGGTTATCTTTGACCATGCCCGCCACCAGTTAATCGTGCTGACCAACGCCCGCAGCAGCGGCGACCCCGACGCCGCTTATGATGAAGCCGCCGCACGTATTGACCAGATCGTCAGCGTCCTGCACCAACCGCTGCCGCCTATTCCCCGCGCTTCGCAGCCGCTGGATGATGCGCTGCACTCCAATGTGACACGCGAACGATTCGAGGCCAACGTCCGCGCGGCCAAGGAATATATCGCCGCCGGGGACGCCTTTCAGATTGTGCTTTCCCAGCGCTTTAGCTGCCACACCAGTGCCCCGCCGTTTGCCATCTACCGGGCACTGCGGGCGCTGAACCCTTCACCCTATATGTTCTTCCTGCATTTTGGGGACGACCTCAGCCTGATCGGCGCTTCGCCGGAGATGATGGTGCGGCTGGAGGACGGCATCGCCACCACACGGCCCATCGCCGGGACGCGCCCGCGTGGGGCAGATGAGGCCGAGGACAACCGGCTGGCGGAGGAACTGCTGGCCGATCCCAAGGAGCGGGCCGAGCATGTGATGCTGGTTGACCTGGGACGTAACGATCTGGGGCGCGTCTGTGAATACGGCACGGTGCGCGTGCCGGAGATGATGCGCATCGAACGCTACTCCCATGTGATGCACATCGTCAGCCAGGTGCAGGGCAGGCTCAAACCGGAGATGAACGCCTTTGACCTGCTGCGGGCCACCCTCCCGGCAGGGACGCTCAGCGGCGCGCCAAAGGTGCGGGCCATGGAGATCATCGAAGAGCTGGAAGGGACGCGGCGCGGACCTTACGGCGGCGCTGTAGGCTACTTCAGCTATGACGGCTCGATGGACACCTGCATCACCATCCGCACGCTGCTGATGCAACGCGATACCGTCTACATCCAGGCCGGGGCAGGCATCGTGGCGGACAGCGACCCGGCCCGCGAATATGAAGAGACGATCAACAAGGCGCGGGCGCTGGCCGTCGCCATCCGGGATGCCGAACGCGGGCTGGACTGACTCGCAGGCCCGCGGTAATACCGGCAGGTCCCGGCGCGTCAGATCGCGAGAGTGAACAGCAGCAAATCCTGCATGACACCGGGGACGACAACCACATGTCACACAAGCAAAAAATCATCCTTTTCGGCCATCCGATGTGCCCCATGGTCGGGCCTGTAATGGGTATGCTGGCGCGGGCCAAAGCGGATTATGAATACATCAACATCCACCGCGACGAAGCCGCGCGGGCACGTGTCCGGGCCATTAATCACGGCAATGAGAGCGTGCCGACATTGGTCTTCCCGGACGGCAGCACGTTGACCGAACCCAGCAGCGGCCAGCTTCAGGCCCGGCTGGAAGCGCTGGGCTATCACGTGCCGCTTTCGGCCCGCCTGATCGCCCATGCCCCGCTGATTATCACAGCAGCCGTCATCCTGCTGGCCGTGCTGCGCGGCATGGGCGTGCTCTGACCATCCAGACGCAAACAGGGGCGCTCCGATAGAGCACCCCTGCGATTCCACTTTTGAGACGACTCGGCTCACATCATTGAATGCATGCCAGGTGCGCCGTGATTGTGCAGTCGGCATTCATGGTGACGGATACCGGGTTTGCACTCCCACTGGCCCCACAGCCAGACCAGTGATCCAGCCAGCAGCCCCCATTGGGATTGGCCTGCACATCCACCACTGTGCCCGCTGCATAACCATTGCCGCAGTTGGCCCCTGTCAGGGGTGCCGCATAACCGGCATCGGACGGATCGGCCAGCGCGACCAGATAGTAGCACTGCGGCTGACCGCCACCGGGCGGGGGTTCCCCACCGCCAGATTCACCGCCGCCGGAGGGTTCGGAAGCGCGCAGCTCAGTGACCCCATCCTGACACCATGACGTGCCGCCGAGCAGTGCCTCCACCGTCACATGGAACGTGAAGCCGCCGCCGATGGCTGCTGTGCTCACGTCCAGCACCACGCTGTTCACACCCGGGCCAGTTGTCCCTTCGGCCACCAGAGCACCTGCTTCATTGTAGACGCGCACACGGTAGCCGGTCGCTCCGGCCACTTCCGTCCAGTAGAAGGCCTGCATTCCATTAGCCATGCCCTCACGTGGAGAAAGCAGCGTGATGGCGCAAACCGGGGGTACGACCTGCTCAGGCGCGGATGTGAATTCGACAACAGCTTCACCCACACACAGCATCTCGTCGGCAGGGCCTGCGGCCACCACCCGGAGTATCCAGCGGTCGCTGTCCACCTCGTCGCGCGGATGTTCAGTGGTGACGGTCGTCGTTTCCGGTTCGTAGTGCGAGATGCCGTAGAACGCAAACATGCCGCCATCATCATAGCCCATCACGCCCGCATAGTAGGCCGCGCCGTCATAGGGCGTCCAGCTCCAGCGGATGGTGCGTGCTTCGTTGTCAATGACCTCACCGGTGACCTCAAAGTTTTCGCAGGCATCGGAAGGCGGTGGTGCGAGCATCCGGATTTCGGATTCCCCAAGGCAGAGTGTTTCTTCACCGGCCATTGCTTCCACCACGAAGCGGAAGCCGTAGAAACCACCCGGCAGATGATCCATCGTGAACGACGTGGCATCGGCGGGCGCGCCCGCCGGCCCAAAGTACACTTCACCGGTCTCGTTGTAGCCATAGATGTGTATCCAGTAGTGATCGGCCCCTGGCACAGCGTCCCAGGTGATTTCCACACCCAGAACGTCCACGCCAATCAGGCTGACGCGCATATTCTCACAGACTGGCGCTCCGCCGTCTTCCAGTTCTTCCGGGCACGATGGGCACGCAGGGCATTCCATGCCGCCTGCCGCTTCGCCACCGCAGCCGGGTGCCTGGCCAGCACAGGTGACCAGCAGCGCGATCGCCCCGGCCATCGAAAGATCGTCCGAAAGCACTTCGACTTCATAGCGTCCGCTCAAAGCGGCAACCGTCACCCGATCCTCGCGGGCATCGCCGCCGCGCAGCAGTGCGACCTCCCGCCCATTTTCGTTGCGCACTTTGACCACAAAGGGGAAGGTAAACGGCTCACCTTCCGCCAGGTTGGTAACGGTCAGGGTCGTTGCACAGCTTTCGGCCTCAAAGCTGTAATACCGGGACGGCGCATCCTGCGGGATATCCACCTCCACAGGCACGCCGTACTGCAGCGGCGTATCCACCACCGGCGCGCGACCATGCAGACGAAGCATGAAGTCGCCGGTGGTGCCACCAACGGCGCTCACCACCAGCGCATAGCTGCCTGCCTGCGGCAGAAACTGCGCCACATGGGCACTATGGCTGTTCGCCGCCAGCCGATTGCGCTCACTGCTGACGAGCGCCTGTCCATCCGGCCCGATCAGCGTCACAGCGAGATGAAGGTCACCGGCCATGCGGATCACATCAGCAGCGACCAGATCGCCCATCTCCCCCTCGAACGTGTACGACATCTCTTCTCCGGTGGCCAGTGAGCCAAACACACTGGCTCCGTATCCAATCGCGCCGCCCGTCTGAGCCTCGGAGACGTGCGGGGGAACCTGCAAAACCCCGATCACCGGCACCGCGAGCAGAATGACCAGCACGAACTTTAACCAGAAAGTACTCTTGCGTTTCATGTCATCCTCCTCAACGGCGCTCGACGATCACGCCGTCTACGCACCAATAGTCATCACCTCGCATCGCAAAAACGCGGATGAAGAACTCTGTACCCGGACCGATGACATCTTCGCCGACGTTCAGCGTTATGCTGGTTGAGGAGGATGGGACAGCACCAGCCAGCAGCAGCGAATCCAGATTACTGGAGACGTGCACCCGGTAAGTGTCTGCGCCTGGGACTGCGCTCCAGAAAAACGTTTGCAAACCGTTGGCGATAGCCTCTCGCGGCGCGATCAGGTGGATGGTGCACGCCTCACCTTCACCACCATCACCACCTTCGCCACCTTCAGGGGGACCCCAGTCCACCGGGCCCAGCTCAACCTCAGTGGTCGTCGTCGCCCGGCACAGCTCACCCACTCCCTCTGTACCAACAGACACATAGATGGTCTGGACACCGCCAACGATGCCCATTCCCGCGTAGTCTATGGTGTGGACGGTCTCCCCCTCCACCAGACGCGCATAGGTCAGCGCGCCGGTTTCGTCCGTTGAGGAGACAATCGCGTACCCGGCACCTTCCACCTCCGGCCAGATGACCGTGACCGTGCCGTCATCATGTGGCACAACGGTGATCCGGAAATCCGCACACAGTGTTTCATCGCCACAGGTCGGGCAGGCCGGACACATGGCAGCCACGGCCATGCCAAAGCTGCTCGACAGGCAGGCGGGCGCGTCATCCACGCACGATGCCAGCAGTGAGATCATTCCCTCAACTGCTGGATCAGCCATCCAGGCCTCGATTTCATACATCCCGCTCAGCGGCTCCACAATGACACGATCCTCGTGTGCCTCGCCGCCGCGCAGCAGGGCAACTTCCTGCCCGCTTTCATCCCGCACACGGACGATGAAAGGAAATGTAAAAGGCTCCCCTGCGGCCTGATTGAAAACGGTGAGCATGGTCGGGCAGCTTTCCGCGTCAAACGTGAAGTAAAGCGGCTGCACCTCCTGGGGGAGGGGCACATCCACTGTCTGACCAAAAGTCAGCATCGTACTGCTGACCGGCGCGCGCCCTTCCAGCGCCAGCACGAAGTCACCTGTCGTGCCGTTGACGCCGCCCAGCATCAGCGAATACGATCCGGTTTGCGGCAGATATGCAGCAATGTGGGCATCACGGGGATCGGCAGCCAGGCCGTTGCGCTGACTGGTGGCGAGCGTCTGCCGGTCGGGCGTGATCAGGTCAACAACCGGGTCCAGCCCGCCTGTCAGGCCTATCACGTCCACCTGCACCAGGTCGCCCTCGCTGCCGCTGAAGCTGTAGAGCACAAGCGGCGTTTCCGGGGCAATGGTGCCGTGTACCGTGCTGCCGTAGGCGATTGCGCCGCCGCTCTGGGCCAGCGTGATGCTACTCGCCGCCGGTGTCAACAATACCAGGAGCACCCAGATAACAACCAGCACAAGCCCACTACCTCGTAACAGGACATACCTCATAGCCGTTCTCCCAACACTAAGTCAACAGGGTGAACCGACTCAATGCAGTGCTGTTATAGGTTCGTAAAGCATTATAAGTGATTTGTGCATTAAAGCACAATTGAGGGGGAGGAAGGAAAAACCGACCGTTCAGGGGCTGTGCGGGGGTGCGGGTACCCTATTTTCACACGGAGCGCGGCGCTGCCGGAATGTATCGGGCGCTGAGTTCGTACAATCCCCACTGCACCATCGCCGCACCCAACAAGAACGGCCCGATGATCTCCAACCCCAGGCCGTCAGCCAGCACACCGGCCAGCCCCGGCAGCGCTGCCACACCCAGCCCGGCGGCACTCACCTGCAAACCGATGGCGTTGGCTGCGTGTGCCTGCCCGACACGTGCAGGCGTGAGGGAGATCAGAGAGGGGAAAATCGCCGCCAGCGAGAAGCCCGTCAGGGCCATGCCGATCGCATTCAAAACGCTGCCGGCATTCGTCATGATCAACAGCGCGCCCACGAGAGTCCCTGCCATGCTCAGCCGCAGCAGGCGCTGCGTGCCGATTCGATCCACAATCACACCCGCCACCACCCGGCCAGCCGTCAGGCCGCCCCAATACAGGCTGACCCATGCGCCCGCGATGCCCTCCGGCACGGCCCGCCCTTCGGTGAACAGGCTGTAGGGCCACTGCCCGGCGGTGACCTCAATGCCGGTATAGAGGAAAAAGAGGGCAATGCCAAACCACAGCGCAGGGAGCCGCAGCGTGGCCCGCAAAGCTGTACGCGCCGATTCCGGGCCGCCCTCCCCGCCGATCACAGGGGCCACCCGCCAGCGCGAGAGCGTGAGCGCGAAGATCGCCGTCAAGGCAAGCTGTGCCAACCCTGCGACGACATACGCCCACTGCCAGGACTGTGCCAGATTCAACGTCGTCGTCATCAGCATCGGGCCGAGCGTCGCCCCCAGGCCAAAACAGGCATGCAGCCAGTTCAACCGCCCGGCGCTGTAATGCGTGGCCACATAGGTGTTCAGCCCGGCATCGATCGCGCCCGCCCCCAGCCCGATCGCGAAACCGGACAGGACAAGCAGCCACCAGGCAGGCGCAAACGCAAACCCCAGCAGTCCCAGCGCCCGCAGCCCGCTGCTGAGCAGCAGCATACGCCCGACGCCCAACCGCACCGCCAGACGACCGCTCCCGGAACTGAAAAACAGGAAGCCGATCATGGAAGCTATCAGCAGCACACCGAGCGCGTCCAGCGGCATCCCAAATGTCCGCCGCATAGACGGCCAGGCCACCCCCAGCATGCCGTCCGGCAGGCCGAGAAGCACAAAGCCCGCATAGGCAATAAGAAGCGTAGATAGCCCCACCGGGGGCCGCTCACGCGGAGAAGCTGTCACCATCATCTGGCTGCCTTTTTTTTGAGGTATCGAGGATGCTGCCCGGCATGATGGAGCGGCAGGCGTCCCCCCGAACACCTGCCGCCTCAGTCATGCAATGCGATGTGCCCGGTCTAACTCATGCCGGGGAGGATAAAGCCGAACATGCTGCCTTTTTCAAACTCAGTCTCGTGGAACATCTCACCGCCCATCAGCTCAATCAGACCCTTTGCGACGGCATAGCCCAACCCGTGCCCCTTTACGCTGCGGATAACTTCATGGTCGGAGCGCCAGAACGGCTCGCCAAGATGTGCCTGATCTTCCTCCGTCATGCCAATGCCCTGATCGCTAACGGCCACACGCAGGCTGTCATCTTCCGCGCTGGCAACGACGGTCACGGTGCTGCCTTCC
>JALSTC010000620.1 GCA_026983935.1 Ardenticatenia bacterium | reverse complement strand
ATGAATAAGACGAGCATTGATCTAGCGCATGGTCAGCGCCATAACGGCCTTCTGCGCATGCAGGCGATTCTCCGCCTGATCCCAGACGCGGCTGTGCGGGCCGTCAATGACGGCATCCGTGACCTCAACGTTCCGATCTGCTGGAAGCGGATGCATATAAATCGCATGATCCTTCGCCAGCGCCATCCGCTGCTCATCGGTGATCCAGTTCGTGTATTTGGAAGCGATGCGTGCCGACTCTTCCTCATCTGTCGTCGTCAGCATCGCGCCCCAGCTCTTAGGAATAACGATGTCGGCGTCTTTGAAGCCCGCGTCGAAGTCATCCAGGATTTCGAAGCTGCCACCGGACTTCTTCGTGTTTTCCTTCGCCTGTTCCACGATATCAGGCATCAGCTTGAACTCCGGCGGGCGGGTCAAGCGCACATTCATCCCGAAGCGTGTCATGAGCAGAATCAGGCTCTGCGGCACAGACATCGGCTTCTGATAGCTGGAAGCATAGGCCCAACTCACGTTGATCGTCTTGCCCCGCAGGTCGCGCCCGAAGTTTTCAATGATTGTCATGGCATCGGCCAGAATCTGGAAGGGATGATAAATCTCGCACTGCATATTAAGCACAGGCGATCGGCTCGCTTCTGCTATCTCGCGGATGAACTGATTACCAAAGCCCCAGTCCACCTGCCGAATGGCAATGCCGTCGCAGTAGCGCCCGATGATCGCGCCTAACTCTTTTGCCGTGTCACCATGCTTCACCTGCGTCGTGCGGGAATCAATGAACTGGGCATGCCCACCAAGCTGGGCCATCCCGGCCTCAAAGCTGATGCGTGTGCGCGTGCTGCTGAAGAAAAACAGCATCGCCAGCACTTTGTCGCGCAGTAGAGCATGAGGCTCCCCCACAGCACGCTTGCGCTTCAGGTCAAAGGCCACATCGAAAATTGTGCTGATCTCATCGTCCGTAAAATCCTGGGTCGTGATCATGTCACGCCCACGCAAATCGGTTTGCATTGGAAACGTCTCCCTCTGAAAGATTTAAGCACTCAGGCCAGGGGAAAAAGACGCCAGTCGCTTTATAGCAACTGGCGTCATCTTCGCAAGGTCTACTCCATTGCTCCCAGGACCAGCGCCAGCAGGCCCATACGCATCACAACGCCGTTGAAGGCCTCAACCCAGTAACGTGCATGGCGGGTCGCATCCACGTCCACGGTCAGTTCATCCTGGCGCGGCAGCGAGTGCAGCACGATCGAATCCGGCTTGGCCCGGCTGAGCAGCAGTTCCTTGGTGACCTGATATTCTTTCGGCGTCAGTCCCTTGTCCTCGGTGGCTTCCTGGCGTGACTTGGTGTAATCCGGCTGGACAACCGGTTCCATATAGATCACGTCCACTTTGTCAATGACATCATGCACGGACTCGGCCTCTTCAAACTGGACGCCCATATCCGTGATTTCCTGCTTGAACTCGTCCGTCAGCGACATTTCTGGCGGAGATACGTAATAGGCCTTGATGTCAAACTGTGAGAGCGCATAGCTCATCGAGTGCATCGTCCGCATGCGCATATCGCCGACCAGCAGAAAGCTCAGGCCATCAAGACGGCCTTTCTCGCCATAGATGGTGTAAAGGTCGGTCAGCACCTGTGTGGGATGTTCACCCCAACCGTCACCGGCATTGATGACCGGGATGCTGGCCCACTTAGCCGCCTCTGCGGGCGCACCCTGCTGGAAGTGACGCATCACAATCACATCACCGTAGTATTCCAGCATATGCACAGTGTCTTTGATCGATTCCTGATAGAAATCCCCGGCGCGTGTCATCTTGGCGTCGGCAAAACCAGTCACCTGACCACCCAGCCGGATCATGGCCGCCTCATGGGCCAGACGGGTGCGCGTGCTGGGCTGATAGAAAGCGGTAACCAGCGTTTTCTCTTTCAACAGATCCGTATTGCGCCGATTCCGGGCGATAGGGGCCAGTTGATCGCAAACCTCAAAAACGCGGAAGTACTCGTTCCGCTCGAAGT
>JALSTC010000619.1 GCA_026983935.1 Ardenticatenia bacterium | reverse complement strand
ATCGGAGTAAATGCGATCCCCGAACGTAGCGGTTGAAGTCCGTGCCGATCAAAGACACGATCGCCCGCGCGCTGCTCCCCCGGGCCACCAGCCAGGCGATCAGGCCGTAGGGCACAAGATTGAAGGCCAGTACCACCTCCGGGCGATCCTGCCGCGCCGTGCGCAGTCCGTTGTAAAAACAGGCCCAGAGATTGTGCAGCCGGGCACGACGCCCGCCGCGCAGCCCATCCTGATCCAGCCCAACGTTGTGGATGATCTGCGTGACTTTTTCGCCGTGCAGGTCAACCGGTGCATGGCGGACCAGAGTCAGCCGCCTGACCTGCTCACTGTGCAGCAGGGGAGTCAGCTTGTCCACGACTTTTGTCTGTCCCAGCCGCAGGATGGTCAGTATATGCACGGGTGGTTGTCTCCTCCCGTGTTCGTTCCAGGACAGATTACAACCCTGTAGCTTTCGCTTCCTGCCATAGGGCATCCATTTCTTCCAGGGACATCTCTGCCAGCGAGCGCCCGGCCTGTTCTGCCGCCTGTTCGATGTAATGGAAGCGGCGGTAAAAGCGGGCGTTTGCTTCCCGCAGCGCCATTTCTGGCTCCACATCCATCCAGCGAATCCAGTTGACCAGCGCAAACAGCAGATCACCGATTTCGGCGGCGCGTTCCTCCGGGTCCTTGGCGGCCTGAATCTCCGCGATTTCCTCGCCGATTTTCTCCACCACCGGTTCGATGCGCTCCCAGTCGAAACCAACCCGTGCCGCACGGACCTGGTAGTTGTAGGCCTGTGCCAGCGCCGGGAGCGCCTTCGAGACACCGTCCAGCAGCGATTCCTTGCCTTTACCGTTATCGCGGCGCTCCTGTTTCTTGATCGCCTCCCAGTTGCGGGCAACGTCGGTGCTGTCGTTGACGGCCACCTCGCCCCAGACGTGCGGATGCCGGTGGATCAGCTTGGTGTTGATGGCCCGGATCACATCCGCCATATGGAATTCGCCTTCATCCACCGCTACCTGGGCATGGAACACCACCTGCAGCAGCAGATCGCCCAGCTCTTCCCGCAGCGCTGTGGTATCCCCGGAATCAATGGCATCGAGCACTTCGTAAGCTTCTTCCAGCAGATAGGGCCGCAGGGTGATATGATCCTGCTCGCGATCCCAGGGGCAGCCGTCCGGTGCACGCAGGTGCGCCATCGTATCCTGTAAGCTCTCGAAGCTGCTGTAGCGCGGCAGTGGGGGGATATACAGCGCCGTCAGATGCGCAATCTGCTCGCTGCGATCGAGGGCGTAGAGCGGCAGGTTTTCCTGGGTCGCGGTGTCCGTCCCTGCGCCGTGCAGCAGGGTGACCGGATGGTCATCCGGATACTGATTCATGAGGGTCAGCTTCAGGTCTCCGGCTATCGTGCGGTTGTAGACCTGTGCCAGCAGCGCAGGAAGGTCTGGGTTGAGCGGCGGGTGGTACATCCCGGCAATGGTCAGGGCGTCGTGCACCTGCAGGCCGTCGGCGGCATCAATACCAAGCGCGGTCAGCGCCGGTTCGATGAAGCTCAGGCCGTCCACGATGCGAACGGCGATCGCGCGTTCTGCGGCAAGCGCTATCATGTGCGTCACGGTCGCCTCGGCTACCAATGGATGACCCGGCACGGCGTAGACGATGTCCGTTTTTTCAACCAGCGCGACGATCTCTTCGGCAATGCCCCTATAGAGGGTTTCGAAGTCGGCGGCCTGTTCATAGCGGTCGTCCAGGCTGCGATATGTCGGCCCTTCTGGCAGGGCCGGGACGGTCGGATGCTGCGCCGTGCGGAGGATCACGGTGTCCGCCTGCTGCAAGGTTTCCCAGGCTTCACGGGTAAGCTGGCCTGGGCTGCCGGGGCCGAGGCCCAGAATGATCAGTGACATGAAGTACTTCCTATCATGGTGTTTTGTGTGCAGCGTGTTTTCCAGATCGCTGATTATAGCGAAGATCGGCGCGCTGTGGAGTAAATTGCAATTTCTGTTTTTTATAGCGTCGCTCCTACTTTGCG
>JALSTC010000618.1 GCA_026983935.1 Ardenticatenia bacterium | reverse complement strand
GGGTGTGATACCCAGATCAACTTCCAGCCAGCCATTATCGGCGTAGTAGACAGCTTCTTCCTGAGGTTCGATAGTGATGCGGATTCCGGCTTCTTCCCACTGGGCGGCGAGTGCCTCCGCAAGCGCGACGCGATCCGGCAGATTTGGCACGAACAATGTCATTTCCAGACCGTCCGGGTAGCCAGCATCGGCCAGAAGTGCACGCGCCCCCTCCGGATCATGCTCCGGCAGCGGGTACTCTTCGGTGTAATATGCCCCATACAAAGGCCCGATCGGGTTGTCGCGTCCCAGCGCCCCAAAGCCGAACTGCACACGCTGGAAGATTGCCTCACGGTCGGTGGCCATCTTGAAGGCCAGACGCACACGCTCATCATTGCCGGGTTCGCGATCGGCCCGCAGCCGCACCAGATCATGCCCATTTGTGGGAATATCCAGTGCTGTAAAGACATCTTCCTGCGTCAGTCCCAGATATGTCACGTTGTCCATGCGCAGCACCACGTCCACTTCGCCATCTCGCAGCGCGTTGATTGAGGCCTCTGTATCGGCAAAGTAGACGAACTCAAGCCGCTGGATGGCCGGCGCGCCATCCCAGTAATCCTGATTGGCCGTGAAGATGGCTCTATCTTCCGCGATGTACTGATCAAGCACAAACGGCCCGGTGCCGTTGAACGTATTGCCAATATCCTCTGCATCTGCTTTGAGGATAACGGCATGGTTGTCCGTCAGGTTATACAAAAAGTCCGGGTTGGTAGCGCTGAGCCGGAAAATCACACTGCTGTCGTCCCCGGCTTCAACACTTTCCACGCTGGCCAGGAGATCAGCAGTTGGCCCATCGCTGCGCAGGCGGTCGAATGTCCAGATGACATCATCAACCGTCAGCGGGCTGCCGTCATGGAAGGTCACCCCTTCGGCAAGGGTCAGCGTATAAGTCAGGCCGTCCTCGCTGGCCTCCCAGCTCCGGGCCAGGCGCGGCACCAGATTGGATTGTGCATCGGTATCAATCAAATAATCGTAAACCGCATTGAGAAAAGCGATCTCCGTATCGGCGGAGGCACTCAATGGATCAAGCGTGGCTGGCGATCCCCCCCAGGCCACCCGGAGCGTCCCGGCCTCCTGACGTGCAGCCGCTGCAAACAATTGCTTCGGAGCCAATTCAAATACCTGCCCCAATGTCACAGCGGTGACACCGGCAGCCCCCAGCCTCAAGAACCGACGCCGCGAAAATCCTTTGTGACCCTGTGTATCGGATGACATGAAACACTCCTTTATATATCAGCAAAGCCTACCTATTTCCGAGATGTATACACACCATGCCAGATGTTGGATGCAGAGAGCATATTGAGTGCGACAAGAAACAGGTAAGGGAAGGGTATGAATTTCGCACGCATAATGACGAACCCACAGCCCAATTTCTTACCTTCTCTATTTACACGCCTGACAAAATCTGTCCACATGTCAGCACGCCGAACAAATGGTCTGGCCATCCAGAGAATACACCGCTGCGGACTTTTGCGCAAACAAGCCTTCGCGCCACAAACCAGTCTTAAAGTACGCGCCTGCCAAACCCGGCAGAAGGCGAAAAAAAGCAGGCCGCCACTGCTTCATGCGGCCTGCCTATAGATTGTTATTACAAGCGGCCAGAAAGGCGTTAACCGCCCTGCTGACCTGCACCAGACTGCGGCACAATCTTCACAAAACGGCGGTACAGCACGTCGGGCGCAGTCAGCGCCCTCATACGGCTGGCCGTGTCATATTGGTCGGTTTGTTCCAGCGCCTCAATGTAGTGCTGCAGCAGTTCTTGAATGCCCACAATATCAGCCTCTTCGATGGCCTGAATCACCACACGTGCCCCGCGAGCAATGCGGCGCTCCAACGCGACATGGTCAAAGCCCATCTCCGGCGTGAGGTACTGGTATACCACACCGCCCGTCATACCGGCGAATGCATATGGCCCCGGATCACCCATGATCAGCACGCGACCAGAAGTCATATACTCACAGGCAAAGCCCTT
>JALSTC010000617.1 GCA_026983935.1 Ardenticatenia bacterium | reverse complement strand
GATTATCTTCGGGCGATGGGCTGCCGGATGCCCGGATTTTTCGCCTGTAGCATCTTCTCCTGCCACCTGACACCGGCCTCTTGCTTCCTCTCCCAGGATACACCTTGTCTGCCCGAACAATCCAGTTTTGCGCACAGAACTGCCCCGAAAAGCGAATGATGCTATGATGTGAGCGTATCGGACTACGGTTTGCATCGAGAGGGATCATGATGAGGGGTTATCGTCATTTTCTGGCGCTGCTGCTGATTATGGCTGTGGCCGCGCCGGTCCTGGCGCAGGGGGGAGCCTGCGCCGCGCCGCTTGACTTCCAGATCGGCGACCGCGCCCGTGTGCGCTTCACCGATGGCACGGGGAACCGCCTGCGCAGCCAGCCGACCACGTCCGGGTCGGTGCTGGCCATCGCGCCGGAAGGCTCCGAGTTCACCATCGTCGGCGGGCCGACCTGCGCCGACGGCTACAACTGGTGGCAGGTCAGCCTGATCACGCAGAGCGCCACCGGCTGGATGGCCGAAGGCATGCCCGGCAACTACTGGATCGAACCGGCGCTGGTGGCGAACGCGGAAGAGGCCGTCACGGGCAGCACGGGCGGCCATGAGAGCCAGACGGCGGGGCTGCCCGGCCCGCCGGGTGCGCTGCCTGTCGGTGTGCAGCGCCTGCGGCTGACCACGCTTGATCTGGATGGCACGCTGGGGGTCTATGAAAGCGGCTCCGGCTGGCGGATGCTCTCCCGGCTGGACGAAGACGCTTCGCTGCCGGCCCTGTCGCCGGATGGCGGGCGCGTGGCGGCTGCGGCAGGCGGGCGCGTCTATGTGCTGGACGCGGGCAGCGGGGCCACGCTTCAGAGCTTTGACTGGCCGCAGGTCACGGGGAACACGGCACTCGCCGCAGAGTGGGTGGCCTGGACGGCGGATGGCAGCGGGCTGCTGGTCACGGTAAGCGAGCGGAATGCATCGGGATTCCCTCGCAGTGCGCTGTACCGGGTTGATCCGAATACGCTGGCCGTCACCGAGCTGCTGCCGTTGAGCGATGCTTTCAGCCTGCAGGGGCCGCCCGGCGAGCCGCCGCAGGTCATTGTCACGCCCGATCGGGTCATCGAACTGCCGTCGAGTGACAAAGCCGTCCCCGTCGTGGTGCACAGCTTCGATCCCGCGCCAACCTTCGGCGGACAGCCCTACATCCCGCGCCTGAGCTGGCTGACGGGCGGGGCGGCCTACTATGTGATTGTGCCGCAGCAGGCGGGCAGCAGCATTGATCTGGTGGCCTGGCAGCTCACGCCGGGCGGTGTGGCGGTGGAGGTGCTGCGCGTGCCGGATGTGAACGGCACGGGGGAGGGGCTGGTTTCCCCCAGCGGGCGCTATCTGGCCGTCAGCTACTGGGCGGATAACGCGGTGCGCGTTTATGACCTGGCCGCTCAGGAGGCGGAGCGCGTCTTCGACGGCCTGACCACGCTTTACGGCTGGACACCGGACAGCAGCGGTTTTATTGCCGCCGCGCCGCCGGGGCCACTGACCTACCACGGCCTGAACGGAGACACGACTTCCGCCTATTTGCCGGATGTGCCCGCCCTGCGCAGCATCTTCTGGCTGCGCGATGGCACGGCGATCTTCCGCCATGTGGTGAGCGGCGGCACGGAGTTAGGGGTGATGCGGCCCGGCGCGATGCCCTTTGCCGTGCGGAATGGGGCCGATCCCGGCAGTGCGGTGCTGCTGCCCTGAGCGACCGGCCAGCGGATGATGATAACGGGGGCGCGTCTGGCGACGGCCCCCGCTGCTGTTTGTGGTGCCGGGTGCGGTTCGGTGGCTTCAGGTGATGTGGGCCGGAGCAGTTTGCTCGGTCAGCGGCAGCGCAACGTAGAACGTGCTGCCTTCTCCCTCCTGGCTGGTGACCCAGATGTGCCCGTTCATCATTGCCACCAGGCGGCGTGCAATGGCCAGCCCCAGCCCGGTGCCGCCGTAGACGCGGGTTGTGGAGCCATCGGCCTGACGGAATGCCTCGAAAATGACATGCTGATC
>JALSTC010000616.1 GCA_026983935.1 Ardenticatenia bacterium | reverse complement strand
CACTTTGACGCTAGAAGAGCGAATCCAGGGCAGTTCGCGTATTCGTATTTTACGCGAATTTGTCACAAATTCGGCGATATTCCCCCTGTTTGACGCGCTGCGTGTGATTACTGTGGAAGGGCTGGGCACGTATCTGGCTGAGCCGCCGCACTATCTGATGTTGTTGGCGGCGGCTGTACAGGCCTGGTTCCTGGGCACCCGGTATCCGGGCCGATGGTGGATACGAGCCGGGGGGAATCTGATTGCGCCGGCACTGTATACGGCGCTGGATTTTGTCCTGGAAGGCCCGGCGTTTTTCAGGGAACCGTATCACTGGGTTTTCTGGGGTTTTTCGCTGGGGATGGCTTTGCTGTATCTGGTCGAGGATACAGTTGAGCATTTGCAAACGCCTGCCATCATTCTGCTTAATCTGTGGCGGGCGGCGCTTTTTCCGGCTTTGTATGCACTGACCGAATTGAGTGGTGAGCTTGAGGTATTTACCTGGGCGAACATCCGCGAATATTGGCTGGCCCACAGCGGCCATGCGTTTATCTTGCTGGCGGCGCTGCTGTTTGGTGTGCTGTTGGGTATCAACGAAACCCAGATTAATCGGTACACGCATTTTCTGCGAATCGCGGCCCGGCGGCTAAAAGAATTTTCGGAATGGTCGCTCGATCCTTCGCTGGTTGAAAATGCGTTGAATGATGGCGCTGTGTTGCGCCAGCGTCGTGTGGAGCGCACTGTTTTGTTCATGGATATTCGGGGGTTTACTCACTGGAGCGAAAACAAGACGCCGGAGATGGTCGTCGGGATGCTGAACCGGTTTTATGAGCGGGCCGAAGCGGTGATTCTGTCCGGCAGGGGGAGGAAACCCCATTTTATCGCCGACGAGGTGGTGACATGGTTCGAAGATCCGCTGCAGGCAGTGGAGACGGCGCGTCGGCTACGTCGCGAGATAGATATACTGCTGGAGGAATATGGTTTGTCGGTGGGGATCGGGCTGCATGTGGGTGAGGTGGTCGAAGGGCTGATGGGGTCTTCTGGCACGCGCAGTTTTAATGTTATTGGCGACGTGGTCAATACCGCCAGCCGTTTGCAATCGGCTGCCGGGCCGGGCGAAGTGTTGATCTCGGAGGCGTTGGCGGATCGTCTGGCGATTCGTCAGCGGTTGGGTGCGCCCCGGCTGGTGCAGGCTAAAGGAAAGCAGCAGCCGGTGCAGGTTTATCCGGTGCCGACGATCTCGGTCTGATAGAGCAAAGCCGCATTGTTCGATCGCGGTGACGGTTGGGCCACTTCTTGATGGAGGTGGCCTGTATTGTTTGTACACGATGATGATTGTGCAGAATGCCCGATAGCGCCCGGTGTAAAATTAGATATACTATACAAAAATAGAGCCAGCCAGGTGAAATTTTCCACCACAGGAGAAGGTCATGGTTATTGAGGCAACCCAGGATCGCACAAGCCAGTATTACATCGATCTCGAAGATCGCTATGGTGCTCATAACTACCATCCGCTGGATGTGGTTATTCATGAGGCAGAGGGTGTCTGGGTGACGGACGTAGAAGGCAACCGCTATCTGGACTGCCTCTCTGCCTACAGCGCTGTCAATCAGGGGCACTGCCATCCCCGCATCCGGCAGGCGCTGATTGACCAGGCCTACCGCGTGACGCTGACCAGCCGCGCCTTTCGCAGCGATCAGCTCGGGCTGCTGTACAAGGCCCTGCACGATCTGACGGGCTATGCGCGGGTGCTGCCGATGAACAGCGGCGCAGAGGCCGTCGAAACAGCGGTCAAAGTGGCCCGCAAATGGGCCTATCGTGTGAAGGGCGTGCCGCAAAATCAGGCGGAGATCATCGTCTGTCGGGGCAATTTTCACGGGCGTACCACGACGGTGATCAGCTTCAGCACGGAGCCGCAGTATCGCGAGGACTTTGGGCCGTTCACGCCCGGCTTTGTGGTGATTCCTTATGGCGACGCCGACGCGCTGGAGGCGGCCATCACACCCCATACTGCCGCTTTCCTGGTGGAGCCT
>JALSTC010000615.1 GCA_026983935.1 Ardenticatenia bacterium | reverse complement strand
GGAATATGTCGTCTCTGTCGACCACAGCGGCCTGCATGCGGCGCGCCGGGCCGTGCTGGGCGGCGCCAAATGGCAGCGCCGCGCTCAAGCAGCGCAAGCGGTAGCGCATCCGGAAATGCCCAGTTCCACCTGGCCCAAAATGCTATCCATCACGCCCCGAATGCCGCCATCCGCAAGCGTATCGGCACCGAGCTGCGTGCCGTCTGGAATGCCTCTGATCTGGCCAAGGCGGAGGCCGCCCTGACGGAACTGGTGGAGACTTACCGCGACGCAGCCCCGAAGCTAGCCGAATGGCTGGAGGAAAACGTGCCCGAGGGCCTGACCGTCTTTGCCTTGCCCGGCCACCATCGCCGCCGCTTGCGCACATCAAACCCCATCGAGCGCGCCATCCAGCAGGAGCTCAAACGCCGCACCGTCAAGGTCAGAGTGTTTCCAAACGAGGACTCACTGGAACGCCTCGTCAGCGCCGTGCTCGTCGAGATCGATGAACGCTGGGCCGTCGACACAAAGGCCTATATTAAATGGGAATGCCAGGATGCCTGATCAGCCCAAATCCGAATTTCCAGACATCAGGTTGCGTAATCGCGATTGATGAAGCGCAGAGCCGCAGTGGAGCAGGTCATCGGTCATCTGAAGGCCAAGCACCGAATAGGCCGCAACTACCTGGCGCACCGGATGGGTGATGCCATCAACGCCGTCATGGCCGCCGTCGGCTACAACTTCCGCCTGCTGCGGCGCTTCATCGTCCATCTCCTTTTGCGCCTCATCCAGATATGGCTGTTCGGGCTTGCACAACGTCCGCAGGCAATACCTGCAGTCCCGGAGGGCTAATTGTTCACGTTCGACCATCGATGGTTTGAAAGATAGGAGAATGGCAGGCAACTCGATACCATTCTCACTCAGGAGGCGCGAACAGGACGCTGATATCAGTCTCAGTTAAGGCAAAGGATTTTCTTGCCTTTTGATTCATCATCAGGCGGATGGTTTGATAAAGCTTGCGCTGGGTGCTTTCAAGCTCGACATATTCGCTGATATGCATTTTGGCGGCAACTCCAGCGCCACCTGATCCTTGGTGCGGCGCAGCATGAAGGGCTTGAGCCGCCGTCCAGACCGTGCTGCAACAGGCCGAGGCAGTATTGGCGAAATGGACGGCTGGATTTGCCCATGATTACTCCAGCCACTCGGCAACATAGCGCCCCTGGCCGGTGACGGCCCCGCGGCCCACATGGCAAAGCTGTCCGATCTGGATAAGCGGCCAGACGGGGGCCAGATCACCGGAGATTGTCATCCGGCCCGATAGAGCGGCATTGACCAGATTGCTGCGCTGGCGCTGGGACCAGCGGGCGGTGCTGTCAGGAGCCAGTTCCTGCGTCCAGTAATCCAGCCCGCGCCAGTGATGGCTCAAGGCGGACCAGTCCGCATCAATTCGGGCATCCTGCCAGCGCGCCAGCCCGTCAATGCGCCGGGCCAGCCGTCCGACAAGGCTATGGGGTTCGTCGAGAATATCATGTTTTCCTGATGCATCCACCGGCGTGATGAAGGCCAGTTCCACCGCCTGCGGGACATCGCCGCCCTCCAGTCCTTCAATCGTCCCTGTCCGCACCTGCCCGATCTCGAATGCGGGGAGAAACAGCCCGCGCCCCAGAATGTTCCAGGAGACACCCGTCCTGAGCGCTTCCACCAGCCGTTCAACCACCGCGGGCAGCCAGTCGCAGGCCAGACCGAATACGCCAAGCTTCACCGCGAGATCCTGCCCCTGCCGGTCAGCGGCCAGCACATAGGGTTTGGGAATCCCGTGTTTTCCCCTGCGCAATTGCTCGCGAAAAAATACATCCAGCGCGCAGGGCGGCAGCCACGGGCAGGGCTGTTCGTTCAAAGCCTCATTTGAGGCCCCCTTCATCAACTCAGTTCCCCAGGCCCGGCGGATGAAGGGCAACAGCTTGCGGTGGCCGGCCATGGCCCCGTAGCCCGGAATCTGCACCTCAACTGTTTGCTGAAACCAGCTTGCCGCCAGCT
>JALSTC010000614.1 GCA_026983935.1 Ardenticatenia bacterium | reverse complement strand
ACAATTTACGGTGCTCCGTGTGCGTATTGAACGGGAAGCGGCGGTGACGCAGGCGCTCCCTGAGCGGCTCACGACGATTCAATGGCCCCGTTTGGAAGACGCGATCAACGCGGCATCGCCCCGCGTGTTTACCATCGGTATGCAGCACATGGGCTGGACGCTGAATGGGCGTACCTTTGAAATGGAGGGGGTCGCCAGTGATGAGATAGTCCGCCTGAATACGCTGGAAGTATGGGAGTTTGAAAATCCGGTGAACAGCAGAGGCGGTGGCTCCGGCATGATGGGCACCAGCATGGGGCGTGGCGGCGGTATGGGCATGGTGCACCCGATTCATGTGCATGGGCTGCAGTTTCAGATTCTGGAGCGGGAGGTCGCTTCTGATCTGGCCGGTAACTGGGAGACCGTGCGTGACGGTCACGTGGACGAGGGTTGGAAAGATGTTGTCCTGTTGATGCCCGGCGAGCGTGTCCGGCTGCTGTTGAAGTTCGAGGATTACACCGGCCTGTTTCTTTACCACTGCCATAATCTGGAGCATGAAGATATGGGAATGATGCGCAACTACCGGGTGGAGGCGTGATGCTATCGGTACAGGCCTCTTAACGGGGCATTATGGTTGATGAAAGGCTGCCGGGGCACTTACATTCCGGCAGCCTTTTTTATACCCTGGCCACGATCAGCTTGAAAATCCCGCGTGCGCCGATATCTTCCACCTGCTCAATGGTCAATCCGGCCCGCCGCACGTTGTCCACTGTCCGGCGGTTGATGTGCGGCCCCATCAGCCGGGCCACCAGCGGATCAAGCCAGTCCATCAGCCGCCCCAGCAGGGCATTTTCCGCCCGCACGTGCTCCAGCAGCACGACCCGTCCCCCCGGCCTGACCACTCGCGCTATCTCTCGCAGGCCAAGAACCGGATCGGGAACCGAACAGAAGACGAAGGTCGCAACGGCACTGTCGAAGGTATTGTCCGGGAAGTCCATCGCCTGCACGTCCATCTGACGCAGGGTCAGTGCCCGCCCCATCTGCTCAGCGCGGCGGCGGGCGCGGGCCAGCATCCGATCGCTCAGGTCTATGCCGGTGATCTGCACGTTCGGGGGATGATAGGGAAAGTTCTTGCCGGTACCCACGCCGACTTCCAGCACCTGTGGGCCTTCCACCAGTGACCAGACGCGCTGCCGCCAGGAGCTGTAACGCCGCTCCGGCAGGAGTTCCATCAGGTCGTATACAGGAGCGATACGGTTATAGCGTGCCTGTGTGGCCCGTGTTTCTCGCATATCAGGGTCAGCCATCAATTACCGCCTTTTCGTGTGGAGAACTTTGCACTTGCGATACTGTCATGGTGTCGCCGTATACGGCGGCGATCTGGCGCTCGCGCCACCGGTTGAGCTTCGCGCTCAGGATTCGGGCATTGCGGCGCATTTCTTCATCCAGAAGGGGCAGGGCCAGCCATGCGCAGGCAATGCCAAATAACGCGCCGGACAGCAGGCGCATCCATGAATTGAACGAGCCGAACGCATCGCCGACGTAAAAACTGGCAGGCAGCGTATTTCCGGTCAGGTCGGCCAGCCAGGCGTTGTGATAGCGGAAGCCTGCCGTCAGCCCGGCGATGTCGCTGATAAAATGCGTGGTGCCGTCTACGACCATCGGCAGGAGGAGCAGCGCGAATGCCCATAATGGAAGATGCCGGGGCACACGCTGACGCGACAGCGCCCAGTAGGCCAGGCTCGCCAGCCACAGACTGCCGTACATGTAGACCATGCGATCCGACCAGGCGACTTTCCAGCCGATGGTCTCGTCACCCTTGAAGTCTCGCAGCAGCAGCATATCGGCTGCCGTGTTGCCGGTAAGTTCAACGGGCAGCCGATCTATGTTGACCATCACCGCCGGGCCGAACAGGAAGAATGATCGCTGCGCCATCTGATGGCATAAAGTCGAATAGATGGTGTAGATCGCCTCTCCGACGGGCGTCCATCCCTGATTCATCGCAACCGGCGCCAGAAAAGGCAGGAGATTGAAAATCCCG
>JALSTC010000613.1 GCA_026983935.1 Ardenticatenia bacterium | reverse complement strand
GAAGATGATCAGCACCACGGCAGGCAGCGGGGTTGTAAGAGGATTTACAGGGCGCAGCATGATGTGGCGCTCGACCAGCGCAACGATGAAAGCGCCAAGCGCGGTCAGGGCTGTGATGATGAGCACGTCCCGGCGGCTGAGCAGCACGCCGGCGACCAGCACGGGAATCGCCAGCGCCATCACGGTGCGCGTTGTGCTGCCGGCCAGTGTCACCAGGCCCAGGGATGTCGCCAGGGCAGTGCCGATATACACCCAGCTTGCCAGGTTGACCGCGCCTCGGTTGAGCAGCCGCATCACGGTGACGGATACCAGCCCCAGAATCGGCACGATTCCCAGCATAAGCTGCATGTCTGGAGTCAGGGATTCGGCTGAGAGTGCGACAACACCCGCACCCACGGCCAGCAGCAGCGCAAAAATGCTCAGGAACCGCAGGCCGGTCGCGCGGTGCTGCTCAAGCGGATCGACATATGGATAATGGATGGTGAAGAATCGTGTCAGAGCTTGCATGATGGTCAGCTTTCCCGGGTCTGTCCGTTGCCCTCCGCCGCCAGTGACGGGGCAGGCCTCAGGCGGATGGAGGCGCTTTCTGCGCCCATCACCTCCCGCAGTTCGGTCAGGGCGATGCGTAACATGTCATCCACGGTGCTCACACTCTGAAGCTGCCCGCCGATGGTGTTAAGAATGTGCTCCATCTCGGCGAGGGTCTGGGCCTCCTCGAAAAGACGGCTGTTGTCCAGGGCCAGCCCCAGCCGCGAAACGACCGCCTGCAGCATTTCCTGTGCCTCACGTTCCAGCCCCTCTGACGGCAGGGCCATTTCGATTGCCCCGACGATGTTGCCGCGCACCTCGATCGGCACGGCAATGATGGCCTCGCCCCCCTCCTGGCGGATGACAGGCTGCGCGTCATGGACGGCCTGGGCCATTGCCGGAGTCCAGTCGGCATCGTAGCGCAGACTGGCCTCTTCGACCTGGACACCGATTGTGCGGCGGGCCGTCAGGTAATCCTGCCAGGCCTGGCCGGTCAACTGTCGGTTCAGGCGTTCCACTTCGCGCAGGTTAGCTTCGGCCTGCTCGTAGAGCTTCCTGTTTTCCTCCAGCCCATGCTGAAGCTGCTCAAACAGCCGGGCATTGCGGATGATGGTGCTGATCTGCGCGGCCATGATCTGAAGCGTCTCGATGTCATCTTTGCTGAAGGCGTTGGGCTGTGTACTCTGCACGTCCAGTGCGCCGATGACCGTCTCCCCTTCGATCAGCGGCAGTGCCAGCTCCGAATGTGTGTCCGGCAGGAATTCATTGGCTTTGTGAACCGGGTCGGCGCTGGTGTCGGTTGCATAGACGGGCTGCCCTCGCTGGGTGACCTGTCCGATCACGGAGCGGGAGCCGACGGGCAGGCTGTGACCCCGTGCCAGAAGTCGCTCGCCTGCCGTGCCCGTGCTGGCGACCAGCACGGCATTGGTGCCCGTCTCATCAACCAGGAATATCTGCGTGTGATAGAACCCCATCTGCTCGCGGATCAGCTCCACCAACTGGGAGAGCAGGTTTTCGCTCTGCACAATGGCGTTGGCGGACTGCCCGATGCGGGCGATGATGTGAAGCTGTTCGGTCCGGTGTTGCAGGCCGGTCAGGATAGATTGCACGTTGTCAGCGTACAGCCATAGTGCCAGGCTGGTTGCACTCAGGACGACAGCGCCGAAGATGGCACTGCTGATGGGGGCTTCTGTGGATGGGGTACCGGTCAGGCCGTTAACTTCCAGGACAGCACCGGCAAAGAGCATCAACATCCCGATACTGGTTCCCATCCAGGTGCCGCGGCGGCCAAATAGCAGACTGGCAGCAACCGTTGCCAGAATGACCAGCAGAGGTGTCTGGGTTGACGTGCCGGTGATACTCAAGATGATGACCGCAAAACCGTACAGCAGGACAACAAACAGAAGTCTTGCCCAGAGAATATGGCCCCTGTCTGCGAGGAATAGGGTAACCCCATATGTGATCAATGCTATGGTGAGACCGGTATACAGGCTTGT
>JALSTC010000612.1 GCA_026983935.1 Ardenticatenia bacterium | reverse complement strand
CCTCTCCGTTTCGAGGATGTCATTGGCCAGGAACACATCACGCGCACCCTGCAGGGGGCACTGCGGCAGGGCCGTATCCGCCATGCCTATCTGTTCAGCGGGCCGCGCGGCACCGGCAAGACGACCACTGCCCGCCTGCTGGCGAAAGCGGTCAACTGCCTGCACGAAGACCCGGCGCAGCGCCCCTGCAATGAATGCCAGCACTGTGTGGCCGTCAACGAAGGCCGCTACCTCGACCTGATCGAGATTGACGCAGCCAGCCACACCGGTGTGGATGATGTGCGCGACCTGCGCGACAAGATCGCCTTTTCGCCCTCCGAGGGGCAGTACAAGGTCTACATCATTGACGAAGTGCATCGCTTCTCCGGTGCGGCTTTTGACGCGCTGCTCAAAACGCTTGAAGAGCCGCCGGAACATGCCATTTTCGTGCTGGCGACCACTGAACCGGAGCGCGTGCCGGAAACGATCATGAGCCGCTGCCTGCCGTTTGAGTTCCGGCGCGTCCCGGTGGCGGAAGTTGCCGCGCAGCTTCGCAAGATCGCGGATGCAGAGGGTTTTCACATTGAGCAGGACGCCCTGGAGCTGATCGCCCGGCAGGGGACTGGCTCCGTGCGGGACAGCATCAGCCTGTTGGATCAGGTGGTGGCCGATCCGGAAGACGTGATCACCCTTGAGATCGCAGAACAGGCGCTTGGCGCTGCCGGGCGGCGGGCGGTCAGTGCGCTGGTGGATGCCCTGCTGGAGAATGACATTCCCGGCGGGCTGGAGATCATTCACGCGGCGATTGATGGCGGTGCCGACCCGCGTCAGTTTGCCCGGCAGACCGTCGAACACCTGCACAACGTACTGCTGGCCCAGACTGCCGGAGTAAAATTGATCAACGATACCGAAGAGGCCCGCCAGACCTTTGCCCGGCAGGCGGAGCAGATCGGGCGCGGTGCGCTGCTGCGTGCCATCCGCAAATTTAACGAGGCCGTGCAGGACAGAAGCAGCGACTGGCAGCCGCAGTTGCCGCTGGAACTGGCTTTGCTGGAAAGTGCCGCCCCGGTTGCTGAGCCGGTCGTGGCAGCAGCCCGGACATCCCGCCCGGCCCCTGCGGCGGCAAAGACAGAGCCTCCGGCAGAGCCTGAGGATGCGCCTGTGCCGGAGCCTGTGGAAGCATCCCCCGGCGCGCCGCCAGCGGTGGGATTGTTGACCGTGCGGGAAAAATGGCTGGCGCTGCAGCAGGCAGCGTTTCACTTCAACCGCAATCTGCCGCCGCTGCTGGATCATGTGCAGGTGCGCGAGGTGGACGGTAACACCCTGGTGCTGACCGTCCAGAATCCGATCTTCAAAGAAAAGCTCGATAACGACGAGCGCCGTAAAGCGCTGCTGCAGGCCCTGCATAAAGTGTTCGGCCTGCCGCTGCGTGTGCGGGTTGAGGTTTCCACGGGCGGCGAGGCGCACAGCAGCATGGATACACAGGAATTGATTTCCAGCGACGATCTGGTCGCTTTTGGCGTCCACCAACTCGGTGGCGAGGTTTCCGGTGTTGAGGCCGGACTGCCATCATCAACAGAAACAGAAGAGGAGTCGGAACATGAGTAAGAAGGGTGCCCGGCGTGGGAAGATGTCTGGAGGGCAGGCAGGGATGTTGAAGCAGATTCAGAAGATGCAGGAAGACATGGTCGCTGCACAGGAAGCGCTGGCATCGGAGACGGTGGAAGTTTCCGTTGGCGGCGGCGCGTTGACCATCGTCATCAGCGGGCATCAGCGTGTGCAGAGCATCACCATTAATCCGGAAGCCATTGATCTGGATGATGAGGAGTGGCTCTCCGATCTGCAGGATTTGCTCGTTGCCGGGGTCAACCAGGCCATCGAACAGAGCCAGTCGATGGCCGCCCAGCGCATGGAAAGCATCACTGGCGGGTTGGCTGGCATGGGGCTGGGCGATCTGCTCGGTGGCATGTAGTTTGACTGCCTCATGAGTAAAGCTGTTCCCGAACCGGTCACGCGCCTGATCGAGGCGTTTTCTCGCCTGCCGG
>JALSTC010000611.1 GCA_026983935.1 Ardenticatenia bacterium | reverse complement strand
GATTCAAAACCCATTCCAGAATCGCCAACAATGACCTGAACCGCTCCGATCTCGTCCTCTGGCAGCACGTCATGGATCGCTTCCTCGAACTGCTCAACAAGCGCGTTGGTTTCAAGAATGCGCGTACCGGAAGGCAGACTGACATTGACTGTAATCTGCGGCTCACCAAAACTGGGCAGGAAGGCAGCCGGTCGACTGGCGAACAACAGACCGCCGATCACCAGGGAAATCGCAGCCGCCCCCAGCACAATCCAGCGGTTGGTGCTGCTGCTCAGAGACCAGCGCAGGATGGGCAGGTACAGCCGTGAAAGCCAGCCCTCTTCCTCCCCCATAGTCTCGTCCTCGCTGATGAAGATATAGGCCAGCAGCGGAACAATGGTGATAGCCACGATAAACGATGCTGCCAGCGAATAGGTCACAGCCAGACCAAAGGGCAGGAAAAACGCACCGATGATCCCGCCGGTAAGTCCCAGCGGCAGGAATACAACCACCGTCACGGCTGTGGCCGAGAAGATGGCGACCGAGACATCTCGTGTCCCTTTGATAATGGCCCTGCGCCTGTCTCCCCCCTCCTGAATTTCACGGAAAACGTTCTCCAACACCACAATCGAGTCATCCACCACACGGCCAATGGCAACCGTCAGGCCGGAGAGAGTCATGATGTTCAGCGTGATGCTTTCCGGGAAAAGACGCAGTAGAAAGGTCAAAATCGGCGAATCACCCGCCGCAGGCGCGAGCAGATCGTGCACGACCGGCGGCACCCAGCGCATGAACGCCAGCGCCATCAACACGGAGAGCGGAATACTCACGGCTGTGACCAGCGTGCTGCGCCAGGCAGGTGATGGCAACGAACGCGGCCAGATGGCAATCAGCACACCAGCAGCAGCAACTCCGATCAGCAGCGTTCGCATCAGGATATCCACATCGGAAAAGGCCAGTGCAAGGTCTCCGCCGGCGCTGCCGAGTCGAGACAGCACGATCACAGCCAGTATGACAGCAGCCAGCGCGGCAAGCACCAGGCCGGTTGTCCGCTGCGCAGAACGATTCCAGACACCGCTGCTCAAGAAGGCCAGGATGACGATCACAGCGAAGAATGCTCCCAAGCCGCCTTCGCGGGCCACGCCGCTGATCGATTCCTCGATAAAGCTGGCCTGCTCAAAGGCCACGTCAACATCAATATCTTCGTTGGCCTCGCTGATTGCTGTCAGTGCATCTTCCACCGTATGGAAAGCCTCTACCGTGTTGGCATCGCTGGTCTTGAAGACAGTGAGCAGCAAGCTGGGGAAACCGTTTAAACGGGTGACGGCTGCCGCAGGCACAAACGGTTCCCCACCGGAAACTGCCCGCTCCTGCAGTGGCTCCGGCAGCAGGGCCAGCACATCCTCGGTGAGAAGCTGAAGAGCTTCGGGGCGCAGACCATCAAAGACGGTTGGGTCGCGATCCAGCATATACGTCACAGCGTCAGCCGTCAGCCCACCGAACAGATTCGGCGCAAACGCCGTCCCCTGGGGACTTTCAAAGAAGCTGTTCCAGAAGGCGCTGACGCTGTCAAAGGGGAAATTATCCGGAAAGCGGAAGAAGTCATCTGCGCTGTCCAGTTCAATGCCGTAGAAATTCGCAACCATACCCCAGGCATCACTGATCGGCGGTGCCGAAGGATCGGCAGCCGGGACATTGGTTGTGTACCGTTCAGCCAGCACCGCAGCGGCAGATGGCTGCTCACCAGAAGCAATCGCCTGCAGTTCAGCCGCCACAGCGTCATCCAGTGAGTCAAGGACGTCCTCCGGCAGGGAGACCAGCACTTCTGGCGACAGTTTGCGCAGCACATCTACATCCAGGTTCGTGAAAAAGTCCGGTTCGTGCAACGCAAAGTAGCGCGCCAGCGCCGGGGTCAGACTGTCAAAGAGACGCACCTCATAGCCAGAAAAGCGCTCCGGCACAGTTTCATTGATCGTGTTGAGTACGCTTGAGGCCCGCCCATCGCCCAGTTCGAGCAAATCACGCGCATTGCGCAGCGGCATTTCTT
>JALSTC010000610.1 GCA_026983935.1 Ardenticatenia bacterium | reverse complement strand
TAAAAACGAAATCCAGCTCCTGGAATAATCCCGCCGTATAATAGACGCGGAAGTCCGGGCTGCCGGAGACAAAACCGATGGCCGCATCGCCAAAACACATGCTGCCCAATGCGTCCTGCGCGTTGATGAACCCACCGGCTGTTATCTGCACGGTGAATGGCTCTGGCGTGAAGCCCGTGATCAGGTCTACAGAGCCAAAATTCGGGTCCGCGCCGGGGTCCATAACCATCGGCCCACCCTGCGCCTGTGCGGTATAAGGTGACGAAGCCAGCAGCGGCACGCCAGCAAAAACGATCACCAGCGCGATTACGACGGTGAATACACGTCTCAACATCACTTCCTTGCTCCTTACAATCATCTACAACCAGGATTGAAAATCGACACATATCAGAACCGGGAACGTTTAACCGATAGCCATCCTCCCTCCGCCAAATATGGTTACAGGATGAATTATGGATATTGCTTGTCGCATTTGGCAATGCCACCTTATTTTTCAATGTAGCATTATCCGGGAAACACGGCAAGCCCCTTTGCGGCATTCTTAACGAAAAATTTCGATTCTATGAGCAGCCGGATAAGAAGGGGAGCACTGCGCAGCGGCCCCTCGTCATCTTGTGTGCCAGTCTCTTCAAAGCGACGGCCAGTCCCAATTTGACCGCGCGGGCGTTGTTACTGTAAAATTAAGACGTCAATAAAACGCTAAACAGGCGGGCCATGAAACGTGGATTTTACGCAGAGTCGTGAAAATACATACGCCAGGCAGGTCCTCGAAGCGGTGAACTTCAAGCAGCTTGCCTGGAGCCTGGCTTTTGCGCTCGTTATGATCTTTGTGAGCGCGGGGGCCGGATGGTTTGTGGAGACCCGCTATCCCAACCCGGTACGGCCCGATGATCTCATCCTTGACAGCATACCGGAGATTGAAATCTTTGTGACGGTTGGCGAAGTGGTCGGTGCTGCACAGGCGTTGTTGAGCTTATATATGCTGGGGCAGCGGCGATTCAAGGACATGCCTGCGCTGCTTTTCCAGCTCAGCGTGCTGTTTATTCTGCGCTCCATCGCCATCACCCTGACGCCGCTGGCCCAAATTCAAAACCCGGCAGAGCATTTTGGCGAAAATCACCTGGTCGCCCGCTACACATATAAGGGGATGTTCTTTTCCGGGCACACCGGCAGCGCCTGCACACAGTATCTTTTCTTTGCCCGGCGTGGGTACGGCTGGCTGGTGCGGGTGCATCTCATGCTGGCGATACTGCAGGCCGTTTCCATGCTGGCCAGCCATTCCCATTACACTATTGATGTGTTTGCCGCCCTATTCGTGGCTTATTTCGTCACCCATCACGACTTCACGCGCTGGATTCCGGACGCCTGGCGGCACTGGCACTGGGCACCCTGGTCGGTCTGAACGGGTACAGTCCTGCTCAATCCAGAGACGCCCGCTGCAAATAACCCAGCCCGGCCAGGATGATCAGCACCGCCCAGACCGCCGCTGCCGTGCCCAGATGCGCCACGCGCCACACTGTCGCCAGGTGTGACCAGATCTTCACTGCGCCGATGGCCGCCTGCAGCAGGAACAGCACGCCCAGCCACACCGCCCAGCGGGCCATGATCGGCCTGCTGGCCCGCTCGCGCAGAAAGGCGATCACCACGCCCAGCAGCAGCACGCCGATGATCACCACCGTGTAGCGGTGGGTTACATGCAGCCAGACGGGCAGCGGAGCGTCCGGCGGCGGCAGCACCCGGCCGTTGCACAGCGGCCAGTCCGGGCAGGAATACGACGCGCCCTCTCCCACCACCACCGCGCCCGTCGTCAGCAGCAAAAACAGCGCCGCCACCGCAGCACGGAGCAGATTCAGATAGCGGGCGGAGAGCGCCTCCCGATCAAGCCCGGCGGGCTGATTGGCATAGAGCGCCGCCAGCAGCGCGCAGGCAAAGATGATCAGCGCCGTGCCCAGATGCACTGCCACCGAGAGCGGCTCCAGCTCCGTCAGCACGACGATCGCGCCCAGCACAAACTGCAGCGGCAGCACGACAATCATGATCGTCGTCGGCCAGATGATCCAGGGGTGGGCGCGATAGCGCCGCCAGGCCAGCCAGACCGTCGCCAGAATGAGCAGGCCGCCTACCCCGGCCACAAAACGATGGCTGAACTCGATCAGCGCAGTGGTATCCGGCGGCGGCAGCACCTGCCCATAGCACAACGGCCAGTCCGGGCAGCCCAGGCCCGACCCCGTCACCCGGACGACACCGCCGACCACGATCAGCAGCCATATCCAGAACGCCGTCAGCAGCGAAAGGCGGCGAAAGCCGGGGGCAATCTCAGGCCGCGCCTGCGAGGAATTGAGCACAGCAGAGGTGGTCATCATTCACTCCCAAGGGCATGAATCAAAATCGGCAGCGAGCACGCGCAGTGCCCCGCTGCCGACCAGTATACCGCCCCACCGCCGGGCGACAAACCACCTGCCCTAAAGGACTCGCCGCAGCCGCGCCAGCATGTAGGCCATCTGTTTACACATCGAAGGGGAACTCGTCACCGCCCGCTGCAGATCGGGCGGTTTCCGACAGGGGATAGGCCTGCCCGCCCCAGCGGGTCAGGATCACCGCGCCCAGCCCCCAGCTCGTCAGAATCAGCCCGCCCAGGATGTAAAACAGCAGCGTCCAGACGCTCATACCCAGCAGCCCAAGGCCAAAAGTCACCATGATCGCCCCGACCGCCGCCGCCCCCACCGGACTCACGCGCTGTACATTGAGCAGGGACAGGAACCACGCGCCCACCGGCAGGCTCAGCGCCGCCCAGCCCATCACGGCCATCAGCGCCAGCGCCAGCCAGGCCAGCCCCAGCAGCGGCAGCAGGCAGAGCGTCACGATCAGCACCAGCGAGATGATCACGGCCCCGCTTACCGCAGCCATGACCAGCAGCGCCGACAGCCCGACCAGCCCGCTGGCAGCGGGCGCATGCAGCGCTGCTTCGCTCATGCGCCGCAGACGATGCGGGGCAGCCAGTGCGATCAGCGCCGCCGCTGCCCCCATGAACAGTGCCCAGCCTGCATTGCCCGCCAGCCGCACCACCGGTGAAACATAGGGCGGCGAGAATTCAATGCGGGAGAGCCGCCCCCAGTCAAAAGTGGTCGGGTCAAAATCCGCCCATGTCCAGTTCGAGGGATCGAAGGCCAGCGGCGCGACATTCCGCAGCAGGCTGCCCATCTCGGCACAGCCCACCGTGTAGTCGCCCGCGATCCGGGCCTCCGGGTCACGGATCACCGTATCGGCGCACAGGCTGACATCGCCGTCAAGCTGTGCGCCGTCGCCCAGCGTGACCTGCTCCGCCAGAATGATCACATCGCCCGTGATCCGGCCCCGGATGGTGACCTCCTGGGCAAAGGCGGCCACATCGCCCATCACCCGGCTGCCGTGCTGCAGCGTGATGGTCTGGGCCACGATCACCAGATCGCCCTCCACCTGCTGACCCTCGCTAAGGACATAGCGGTCGGTCAGCGTCAGCCCCGCAGGGCCGCCCTGGGCCTGCGCCGCCGCCAGCGGCAGCACCACAATCAGGGCCAGCAGGATCACACTCAACAGCACACGACTGCCTGTACGGTACATGGCATCCCTCGAAAATGGCGGCACTCCCAGACCCGGCATCACACCGCCTGCACTTTGATCACAACCGTGGCCATCGGCTGCGTCCGCTGGCGCAGGAACCAGACCAGCCAGCCCCACAGCATCATCATCGGGATCACGGTCAGCATCAGCGCCGGGGCCATGGGGTACGCCGTAACCAGCCCGCCCAGGAACGCCAGCGCCCGAACCAGCACCGCGCTCACACTGCCCGCCACCTGCACCAATCCGTGCAGCAGCGCGAACAGTGCACCCGACTCGAACAGCGTCTGTGCCAGCAGAATCAGCACGACCAGCAGCGGCAGCACAACCGCCGTGCCAAGTGCCAGCCCTGCCACAGGAAGAATCTCCATCCGCTCAGGGAGCGCGTATGCCTCATGCTTCCCTGCCGCAATCTGCGCCATCACCGCAGCGGCAAATCCCTCCGGCGCGGCGGCCATCGGCGGCTGCCGCAGCATCCGATCAATCTGCTGCAGCGCTTCGTAGCTCGCCGCCTCCTCTGGATGCGCTTCCAGAAACGCCTGGAACTCCGCCAGCGCAGCGCCGGTCAACCGCTCATCCAGCGCCTGGTTCATCTGTTCGTGCTGCGGATTCAGTGCCATATCACGATCCCTCCATTGCCGGTTTCATGGTCGGGGATGGGCTGGCGGGCTGCTCCAGTAAATGGGCCAATGCCTGCCGCGCCCGAAACAGGCGGCTCTTGATGGCCGACTCGGTTGTACCAAGCACTTCTGCAATCTCCACATAGCTCATATCGTACCAGTACCGCAGGACGATAACCGTCCGGTAATCATCCGGCACCTGCGCCAGCATGGCCTGGATCGCCGCCGACCGCTCACCATCCAGCAGGGCATCTTCCGGTCCCGGCTCCGTGCTGACCAGGGCCGGATGCGGCCCCATCTGCTCATCCTCAATCGAGACCCAGGTCAGCCGCCGCTTGCGCAGCCGGTCAATACAGTGATTCGAGGCGATGGACAGCAGCCACGTCTTGAAGGAGCGCTCCGGGTCATAGCGGGAAAGATTGGCATAGGCACGCAAAAATGCCTCCTGCGCCGCATCCTCCGCCTCCTGTGGATCGCCCAGCAGACGATAAGCCAGGTTGAAGACGGCATGCTGATACTGCGCCACCAGTTCGCCAAAAGCCGCCTGGTCGCCCGCCATTGCCGCCCGCGCCCATTCCCGGACGATCGGTGCTTCTTCGGCCACAAAATGCCTCTTTATCACAGACGCCCACAAATCATTACCTGTATTGTATACGACTTGCGCGCGGCAGGGTTGCGGAGCGGGCCAGAACTGCCTGTGCACGGCGCACAAAATCGGCGGCCCACCCGCCCCTTCTTATGCAATTCTGATGAAAAGCGGGCATAATATCGTTGACGGTTATCATCAAAACCACTATAATCTTTGTTCGCGGGCTTTCCAAAGTCAGCGGAACGGGGGTAATTGGTATGCCAGTTTATACATATGAATGTTCGGAATGTGGTGTGCGGTTTAATGCCAGGCAGCACTTCAGTGATGATCCGATTACCGTTTGCCCGGAATGCGGCGGCCCGACGTACCGCGTGATCAGCCCGGTCGGGGTGATCTTCAAAGGCTCCGGCTTCTACGTGACCGACAGCCGCGCCAAGCAGTCGAACCTGACCGGCGGCAGCAAGAAGAAAGACAGCGGCAGCACGGACAGCAGCGATTCCGGGAGCGCCAGAAGCAGCAGTGCCGACGAAAGCAAGAGCACATCCACAGGCACGGACGACTGAATCGGATCACGCATTCACAGCGGACAAATAGCACAGACGGCCACCATCAGGCAGCCGTCTGTTTTCTTTTCTGTTCCATCCGGCCCACACACGGGCCAGCCTCTTAAATCTGGAAGCCCGGCGACGCACGCACGATCTTCTGATCGTAGTTGTAAACGTAGTCCATCAGACGTTCCTGCAGCTTCTGCCAGTCTTCGCTTTTGAGAATTTGCCGCAGCCGATCCAGGTCGCCAGTCACAATAGAGGTCGTGATCTGCGGGCAGTCGCCATAGATGGCATACCAGGCTTCCCGCGGCTGCAGGCCCAGCCGGGTGATGCCGGGGACCCATTCGCGCACCACAAACTCAAAGTACTGCTGATCCTGCCCCGGCTTGATATCCCAGCTCATCATCAACTTATATTCCACAAAAACCTCCTACTCACCCACAGGCTCCCGCCGGGGGCCGTGCTGCTACTGCTGAGGGTCCAGCACCACGACCTGAGTCTGCTCCGGCAGACTGCTGGCGGTCACACGCAGGAGCGGCTGGCTCTGTATCTTGCTGATCCCCATCACCTTGAGGAATCGATCGAGGGGATCGAGCTTCAGAGTCGTCTGCGGTGTTTGGTAGTGCATGGGAACCACGATATCCGGTTCGATCAGGCTGATGATCTCGGCAGCCTGGGCGGCTTTCAGGGCATTGCCACCACCAACCGGCACCAGCGCCACATTGACCGCACCCAGCGCATCAATCTCGGACTGTGTGGGCACGTAATTGAGATCACCCAGATGGACAACGTTCAGGCCGTTGAAGTCGAACAGGAACACTACGTTGGGCTGGGCGTTCTTTTTCTTGACGCTGTGCATGGCAATGGCGATGATGAACACCTCGCCGATCTCATACTCGCCCGGCCTGGTAATCACATAAGTGGATGACGGCCAGATGTCCAGATTGGCGTGCCCGGCGGCCTCGTGGCTGACCGTGACGATGTTGGCCCGCAGCTTGGGCAGCCGATAGCCGATATCGTCCGTGTAGGGATCGGTCACCACCGAGGCTTTGCCGCGCTCCACCAGACGAAAACAGCTATGCCCATACCAGGTAATATCCATGCCAGATGGCGTCCTTTTTCTGATGATAAATAACCATAAGTCTGAGAGTATCACACGGGGGCGATTATACCGAAGGGGAAAAGGGCCTGCCATAAACAACCGCGCCCCGGATGCGTCAGGCATTCGGGGCGCGATCTGCCGGTAGCTGGTCATCAGCGGCAGGTGGTGCCGGAGATCACCCAGCGGCCATCCTCCCGCACCAATGTCACCTCCGCGAGATTTTCGGTCGTGATCACCTCCGACTCGGTCGGATAGCTGCCGCGCACCAGTACACGGGCCGCCTTATCGGTGCTGCTCAGCGGCACCACGCTGATATGCAGCGGTAGGCCCTTTGTGCACAGGAATGGATCGGCAGGCAGCCCGTAGCCGCAGGCCTGATCCACCAGCGAGTCGAAGTGTGCAATCAGCGCCGTGCTCAGATACGGGCTGGAGCGATACGCGCCGTCCAGCAGCGGATGGCACAGCACTTCCGAATCCATGTAGTCCAGGTACCAGTTGTAAAACGCCCCGGTCACCGCATCCGGTGACATGGCGGCCAGTGCTTCCGAATCCATTGTCGGCGCGGGCGCAAAGATCCATCCTGCCAGCAAAAGCACCACACCCACACCGATCGCGATCACAGGTATCCATTTCCTGTTCATCATCAATCACCCCCTCCCATTCATTGAGGCTCAATTTCAGTGTAGCGCCGGTCAAGCCGGGCTGCCGCTGTCAACTGTCCTGTTTTGTTCGGGCATAATATCCTATCTACACACGATTTCAATAGTGCATGTTGCATAACTTATGAAGAGGCGGGAAGGCGTGTAAAGACGACGGCCATCGTCAGGCGGCGAGCGAAAAACCGACACGGCAGCCAATCCCGCCCGACCGCCATGCATGATTCGTCCCTTCCGTGTACCATAAATCCGGTCGCCTGTATCCATACCGACAGCCGGAGTATCCACCCATGCGCACATTCATCCGCCGCCACCGCGCCGACCTGCTCGCCCTGACCCTGATCACGCTGACCGTCCTGATCTTCTTCGCGCCAGTCTGGGCAGGCGGCGGCTGGCTGCCTTACGGCGGCGGTGATCTGGTGTCTTTTCTGTGGCCGAGCTACAGCTTCGCCGCGCGGATGCTGCCCGGCAGCCTGCCGCTGTGGAATCCGCACCAGTACGGCGGCGCGCCCTTCTGGGCAGATAATCAGAGCGGCGTGCTCTACCCTCCCAACCTGCTGCTCTTCCTGCTGACCGACTCGCTGCCCTATGAAGCGCTGGAACTGCTGGTCATGGCCCATATCTGGCTGGCGGGCGCGGCCATGTTCGCCTGCCTGCGCCTGATCCGCCCACGGCAGCCCATCGGCCCGGCTCCGGCAGCATTGGGCGCGGTGGCCTTCATGCTGTCGGACGTGTTTGTGACGCACCAGGGCAATCTGAATCTGATCGCGGTGGCGGCGTGGCTGCCGCTGGTCTTCCTGGGGACATGGCGGGCGCTGGAGTCAGCGGCAGGCGAGCGGCAGGCGGGAGACGGCCCCCCCTCCCTGCGGAGCATCTTTTTCAACCGCTGGGTGGCACTGGCCGGGATGGCCTTCGGTGTGGGGACGCTGGCCGGGCACGCGCAGATGACCTACTTCACCGCACTGCTGATCGGCGCGGCGGGCCTGTGGCACCTCGCGGCGGCCATTCGAGAACCCCGCCGGGGGGCGCAGGTCGTCCTGATCCTGCTCATCATTGGCGTGATCGGCTTCGGGCTGAGCGCGGCGGCGGTCATCCCGGCGCTGGAAATGACCGGCCACACCGCACGCGCCGGGCTGACCTACGAACAGGCGGCGCAGTACAGCCTGCCGCCGCAGGCCCTGATCGGGCTGGTTGCCCCCTGGGTCTACGGGCGCGGCCCGGCGGCCTTCACCGGCGGCTGGGACCGCGTCGAAGTGGGCTATATGGGCGCAGTGGCACTGGCGCTGGCCGTCATCGGCGCGTGGCACGGAATCCGGCGGCGGGACGGGCTGGCGATCTTCCTGCTGCTGGCGGGCGTGATCGCGCTGCTGCTGGCGCTGGGCGCATATTTTCCGCTGCACCGGCTGGCCTATGTGCTGGTGCCCGGCTTCCGGCAGATTCGCGTCCCGGCGCGGTTTATGCTGCTCTTCAATTTCGCCGGGGCGGGGCTGGCGGCGATGGCGGTGGCGGGGTTGACTGGCAGGGATAGGTTGGAAATCCGCCTCTACAGATGGATACCGGCGATTCTGGTGGCGGCGGAGCTGGTGATCTTCGGTGCGGGGGTGGAAGTGCAGTACACCGACCCGCGCACGGGCTACGACCACGCGGACGCGGTGGCCTGGCTGCAGGCGCAGCCCGACGCGCCTTTTCGCATCGAAGGCGCAGCGTCGCAGTGGCAGCCGGATTCGGCGGCGCTGCACGACGGCATCCTGTTTGACATCTACGGCGTGAGCAACCCGCTGACTCTGGCCGCCTATGATGCCTTCTACTGGGGCGTGGGGCATCGCGGCTCGCCGACCTATAACTTCCTGGGCGTGAAGTACGTCATTGCCGGGCCAGAGGAGCCGCCGGGTGACGAGTCCTTCGTGCCGGTGTATGAGGCCGATTCCGGCGTGACGATCTATCTCAACACGCGGACGCTGCCGCTGGTGAGCCTGGTCTACCACGCCGTGCCGGTCGCTTCGGTGGAGGAAGCGTGGGATGCCGTGCACGATCCGGCATGGGATCCGCGCGAGGTCGCCTACGTGGAGGGCGGCCCGCCGCTGGACTCCGCGCCGCCGGAAGGGGCGGCTTTGTTCTTCACCGTCTACGAGCCGAACACGCTGGCGGTGGTCGTCCGGACGGCGGCCCCGGCCTATCTGGTGCTGAGCGAGGTGGATTATCCCGGCTGGGAGGCTTTTATTGACGGCCAGCCCGCGCCCATTTACCGGGCCAATACGGCCTTCCGTGCGGTGTATATCGCGGAGCCGGGGGAGCACACGGTGCTGCTGACCTTCCGCCCCACATCGGTGATCGTCGGGCTGCTGATCACAGCGGCGACGCTGGCGGCGCTGCTGATCGCGGCGGTCCTGTGGCTGCGC